>CBDUUM010000019.1:0-15612 GCA_965370445.1 uncultured Methanosarcinales archaeon | reverse complement strand
CTGGAACCATAAATATCGACCCACTACAGCGCGGTGGGATACTGACCGACGAGGCAAGGGCGGCACTGGTGGAGTGGGGTGACGGATATTCGATATGTGATTTCTGTCCCGGCGTCCTGGACCAGATCAAGACACCGCCCATCTATGATTTTGTACATAAGGCCTTACCAGAATTCCTGGGTATTGACGAAGCCAGGGTGACCAATGGTGCCAGGGAGTCCAAGTTCGCAATTATACACTCCATGACAAGGGATGGGGACTGGATAGTCCTTGATAAGAACGCACATTATTCCTCATACGTAGCCGCACAGCGTGCCCGGATAAATACCAAGACCGCACCTAATTCCGGTTCCCCGGATTACCATATAGAGGCTGATGGATATGCAGATGCCATTGAAGAAGTGATCAGGGAATCAGGCAAGTCTCCCGCACTGGCGCTGGTCACATACCCTGACGGCAACTACGGCAACCTGCCTGATGTTAAAAGAATAGCAGCCGTATGCCACCAGTACGATGTACCTTTGATCCTGAACGGCGCATATTCAGTAGGCAGGATGCCTGTAAATGCAAAAGACCTGGATGTTGATTTCATAGTTGGCAGCGGGCATAAGTCCATGGCAGCATCCGGGCCCGTAGGCGTGCTCGGGGTATCAAAAGAATATTCAGGTAAGGTATTTGAAAAATCACCTACAAACAAGGCCAAGGAGATCGAAATGCTGGGATGTACTGCAAGGGGTGCTACTATCATGACAATGATCGCATCCTTCCCTAAAGTGGTGGAGCGTACCAGGCACTGGGATGAGGAAGTGGAAAATGCCAGGTGGTTCTCTTCACAACTGGAAGACCTGGGACTTGTACAGATGGGGGATAAGCCCCACAACCATGACCTGATGTTCTTTGAAGCGCCTGTGCTGTACGAGATGTCACAGACCGCAAAAGGCGGGCGGTATTTCCTTTATAAGGAATTGAAGGCTCGCAAGATACACGGCATCAAGGCCGGGTTGACAAAGTTCTTCAAGCTCAGCACCTTCGGAGTATCCAGGGATGACCTGGGAACGGTGGTGTCTGCCTTTGATGAGATCATCAATTCATAATAGAGCCATATCAAATGGCATCGAAGCGCCTTCTGGTATTGAATGAATATACCTGTTCCTGAATTCCTTGTCGCGCATCAGGCATGATGGAGGAGTTTTCCTGTAGGTTTTACCCATACGTTTCCAGATATCTTTCAACGGTTCATCCCTGATATTCCCAAACTTAAGCGGTGTATAAGCACAGGGCAGCACGTCGCCCCCCGATGTGATATGTAGCCACCTTCGGCCCGCAAAACAGCCGAACATGTCGGGGCCCATGAAGTATGGGAATGCAGTAATACGAGGTCCTTCCCTTAGCTTGTTCTTCTCCTTCTGGAACCGTCCCAGCCGGTCCACGTCATTAGGACCGATGGTCTCATCCTCATGGTGCAGCCACCGCCCCACTGCAATGATCTCATAGAGCGACATCTCGTGCATACCCTTATTCTCTGCAAGAGTATAGAAATCCTCAAGCTCGTCAATGTTATCAGGCGAGACCACCACGAACATGTCAGTAAGGATGCCGGCTGCAAGGGCATTATCAATACCGTTCATTGCATCATCATACGAGCCGGCCCGTCCCCTCACCCTTTCGTGTTCCTCTTTGCGGGGGCTGTCAATACTGATCCTTACGGCATACAGTCCTGCAGCTTTTAGTTCTTTAGCCTTTTCAGGGGTCAGCCCATACCCGGACGAAAAGGAGGTGGCAATTGCTTTGGACTTATCCACATGCCTGACCATGTCTGCCAGGTCATGCCTGAGCATGGGCTCGCCACCGTCAAAGGATATGAGATATGAGCCCAGTTCAATGGATTCATCGATCACCCTGTTAACCTCATCGAATGAGAGTTCGGGGTCTGCAATGATATCGGCGGCACCGCAGTGGATACACTTATTAGGACAGCGCATAGTGATGCCGATAGATGACTGGTCTGGTACTCTTTTCTTCAATACCGAAGCGATCTGGGCAGAGATCAGGCGGTCAAAGGCAGTACTGGGTATAGGGGGAGCCCAGGATGAGAAGATAATCTTCTTGTCGTCAACAGAAATTGGTTTTTCTTCGAGGAATATTTTGTTGATACGGTTAACGATTGGTTTTGCCACAGGCGAAAGTGTGCCTTCCGGCACTAATTGCACTTTACCGTTCTCGGTATTGGCGTTTAGTTTAATGTATGATTTATCATATACTCTCATTTAATCCCAACATCCTTTTCGAGCCAAAGTGAACATGAAGTTATATCCCATATTTTGAAGGACATCCCATTACAAGGAAATTAGCCTCTACTTTATTCTCTGATACCAGAATACCCTTTACAGATACTTTCTCACCTTCGCCCAGTCCGTCAGGTCGATCACCACGGTATAATACTTCGATATCCGCATTATCATCTGTCAATATGAAACCAGTTTCTTCTGTACCGATACTTAACGTACCCTGCTTCACATTACCTGTGATATATACGGGCTGGTCAATATAAGCTGAAGCGTTCTGGGTAACTTCAGTCACTGTGAGGTATTCTGATGAAAAGTCCAGCCCCCACATTCCGATGATGGCTATAAGTATGATCGATACGACAGAGATCGTAACCTTATCTTTTTTCCTCATGGTAATTTTTTTCCGAATATCTAATCCTTAAGGCGTCCTAATAATTCCATCTGCTTGTTGAGCTGTTTTCGTGTCTGTAAGAGCATGAAAATATAGACCAGGAAAACGACCCATACAATACCAAATGCTGTTAACATGGATCTGGCATATACCAGGTTCGATATTAGAGTTTCCACAATATCGAATCTACATGTATTTATGGAACTTATAATTAATGAACTGATATTTAATCTATATATTTTACTGTTTATATATAAATACTTTCAGATTATATTCTTTTTGGAGACAACTTTACTATTAGTCAGGCATGTTCAATACCTGGCACACTCCATTACCATAACAACCAGGGATACAGGGAGTGCCAGGGATGCCGGGGGTGCAGAAGATGCCGGAAATACCGGAATGGCCGGAGCCACCTTACCTGCTGCTGAAGATGAAGCCACTGGAGCACCCGGTTTTTCTATCCACACCTTCTTTTTTCCACATTATCTGTTATACCTGTCCGTGTGGATGTACACCATATCCCTGGGTATCTCGTGTTTGTGCCGGTCCAGGTAATCTGTTATTTGTTTCATATCTCTGGGATAATACCGTGCGATACTCTTCCCGTATTCCTCACCTTCTTTTGTCAGCACATATTCATATCTCTGGGACCAGTGACCATTCATATCATAATAACGCAGGTCCTCGTCCACCAGGCCCATAGCTGTCAATTTCTGGATATCCTCGAACAGGCTGTCAGAATAGGGGAAACCGTACCTGTCATGGAAGCGGTAATCCAGCAGGTTACTCAGACGTTCCTGCTGTCCCAGGTGCCGGACCAACTGGTACAGGCAGGTGATGTTCCTTATGCGCGGGATCAACAATCGCGTACCATCTTCCTTTGAGAACATGTTATGCAGGCAGTAGAACAGCAGCATGACACCTTCGATGTTCAGGTATTTCTCGTTCCTGATAAAACGTAAGAGGTCAGGGGATAGCTCCTCGACCGTGGCCAGTATGTCACCGGATATGACCTCCAGTTCCCCTGGTTCTTTTCCAGTGAACACACACAGGGATATCTGGCGGGATATGGACCTTACCAGGCCATTGGCAAGGGCCGATTCATCGTACAGGAAGTGTTCCTCTCCACCCCTCTGGATGCGGGTGCCCTTAGGTACACCCTTGGCTACTGACAGGTCGATCAGCACAGGTATGCCATAGTGCCTGGAAAAGCGCTTGCCCAATTCCTGCTCGAACATCTTCTTGGCAGCACCGTAGCGCGCAATGGTGGACAGCGCCATCCTTATACTGGGTTTTAGTGTTTTCTGGTTGAACCTGACCGCAGTATTACATATCCTCCCTTCCCTGATACGCTGGAGCATATCCCCTGCAGAAGGGGGACCTTGCTGCCTGATAAAATCCAGCAGGTCGCCGTCATTAAAAATGGTAAAGAACTCAGAGAGACTCAGCACAATGGCAGTGCGATCCTCCATTGTATCAAGGGTATCTTCCAGGGCCCTCAACAGCATTGCACGGACGCTCTGGGTTACGGGATTGTGGATGATGGCAGAATAGTGGTGTGAGCGGGCAATAAGCATTGATTCTGCTGCCGCTATGGCCATATCCTCCTCATAACTATCAGTACCGCCCAGCACAATACGGTCGTTATCCAGGGTCAGGCTGCCGACGATCTGCTCAACATCGATCAGTCCCAGGGACACGCCCGTATGGTATGAATCACGCATGAGAAAATCGATCCTGTCGGCATCGATATCACCAGACACTATCTGGGATAGATAGGGTTTCCCTGAATTCTCAACATCCCCTGTAGCCATTGCAGAGACCTCTTTAAAGAAAAGGTTGGCATCGACCCCGAATTGGGATATCACCTCACCGGCTATGCTGTCATACATTGGGAAATTATTTGAGATAATGTGGGCCGTGAACGTCTCATGGCTGGAAAATCGTATCCCGTTTATTACAGGCATATAATCCGGGTTCCTTGCCAGTACTGCCTCCACAGAATGGGAGAACGCGGAATGCCCTACATCGTGCAGCAATGCAGCTATCCTTACCTTCTGCACTTCAGTTTCATCCAGTCCCAGGGTCCGCGCGATAAGGTTTGCCACATACATAGTACCTATGCTGTGCTCATACCTGGTGTGGTTGGCACCTGGAAATGCAATATCTGCAAGCCCCAATTGCTGGATACGCCGCAGACGCTGCATCTCACGTGTCCCGATAAGAAGAGACTCAAGGTGGCTTATGGGAATATGCCCGTGCAGGGGATCATGGATATTTTTGGCAGGTTGCATGAATTGTTATTTATACAGATGACACTTAAAAACTTGGATATGACTGTTGTGAATAACTTTTTATATGATTCACTCGCTTAAGTGGATTTGCAACCCCCTATGATGTTTTCTACCAAAACACGTTATGTTTTTACCAAAACACGTTGCGGACTCGTGGGGTAGCCAGGATATCCTAGCGGGCTTCGGGACCGTACCGTCAAAACTGGCGGCCGGTGTAGATACCCGCGGACCCGTGTTCGAATCGCGGCGAGTCCGTTATTATCATTATCAGACTAATTTTTTATGAGGAAGCTGATAAGATCAGGACTTAGTCGAGTTTCCTTAGTCATTTTTGCGTGTATGTTCTTTTCAGAAACTCCTTCCTTCTTCAGATCTTTGATCCTGTCCAGGATACTCGCCTTGATCTCATAGTATTCGTTAATATCCTTGCGGTGTCCCCATACATCACCTTCCATAAGCTGGATTTGTTGCATTTCCAAAAACATTCCAATAGACTTGGAAACTGTCTTTATGTAGGAACTTGGAATATGAAGTGCCTTTAGCCCGGGACATGTATTGACCAGGGAAAAAATATCCTTGTTGGAAGGCCTGAAAGCCAGGTGTACTATCTGTTCATCTGGATCCAATGTGCTGATTTCGTCCTTTGAACTTACAATTCGAATTTTCACTAATATCAACTCCCTTTTATTTAATCCCCTTTAAAGACTATATGGTCTCCTTCAATATAAATCTATTTCGTATACCAGAAATAAAATTGTGTATGTATCTTGACATTGAATGCGAAATAGTTATGAGTAAAGCACCCCATTCTCGGAATTGTGAGGCAAGTTGATAGATCCCTAAGAAAAACTGCAGCCGAAATCCAAAAATGTACTCATGGCGGCCGGTTTGCTGAAAATGCCAGACAGAACATGACCGAATTACTGGATTTCAGTGCCAATTTTAACCCCTTGGGTCCACCTGACAAGGCCGCAATTGAAAAAATTGCAATACATGCAATTAATGATATTGAGTGGTATCCTGACAATCGTTATCCGGATTTTAAAAGGGCAGCTGCCGGATTTGCAGGCGTGGACCCTGAAAACATCGTTCCTGCCAACGGCTCCTCTGAACTGGTAAGGCTAATAGCCGAGACCATACTGGATGAGGGTGATACTGTAATACTGCCCCAACCTACCTTTGGTGAATATGAGCTAAACATTAAACTTATGGGTGCAGTACCTGAACACATCGAGTACAGGGACGTGTACCGTAATATCGGGTCAATTACAGATGAGATGCTTGCTGCGTCAAAAGCTGTGTTCATCTGCAATCCGAACAACCCGACCGGCACACTTATCCCAAAGCCGGAACTTGAAAAACTGGCCCTGAAGTGCCAGGAAAATGAGACTTTCCTGATAATCGATGAAGCATTCATCGAACTTGCTGACCCTGTCCACAGCATGGCCGCGAAGGTCAACGAAAACCCCTTTATCATAATTATGCATTCCCTTACCAAGGTATTTGCTATTCCAGGGGTCAGGATCGGCTACGGGATAGCGCATCCTGATGTGGCTAACCGAATGGAAAATATCAGGATACCCTGGAATTTAGGTACAATATCTACAGCCCTGGGTACCTGGTTGCTTGAAAAACATGCTGCTGACCCTTCATACCTCGAACGTTCAAGGGAGTTGATCCGTACTGAGCGGGACTGGTTAATGAACCATTTATCCCTTGTAAGGGGTTTTGACCCGCTGCCCAGTGATACCAACTTCATCATGGTCAGGATACGGGATTTCAGCATGGATTCCAGGGAGATCGACCTGCGCATGCGCAGTCTTGGAATTCTTATACGGGACTGTGGATCATTCAGGCGGGTTGACAGGGACTATATCAGGGTGGCGGTCAGGACCCGGGAAGATAACCAGAAACTGATAGATGCCCTGGCCAAATCGGTCACCCAGTGGGGCAAGGAACTGGCAGAGAGGAAGATCGATGAGGCCCTGCACCAGGGTAAGATCGCTAGCAGGACCAACTGTGAATACTACCCCTGCCATTTTGAGGGCCAGGACTGTACATTCTGTTTCTGTCCTTTCTACCCCTGTAATGACGAAAGGACCGGAGGTCATATGGTCGAGAGGTCAACGGGCGGGCAGGTGTGGAGCTGTGAAGGGTGCGACCTGGTACACCGCCCTGATGTTGCCAACCTCATCCTCGAAGCATTGATGGCCTGCGAGGGTAAACCTGATGATATCAAGGACATCTGGAAAAAAGTCATGGAACCCATGTTATGAATATGCCTGATGCTATCTTTACCTACAGTATTGAGGTACTGGTGCTGGCTATTGCCATGGATGTCCTGTTCGGTGAACCTCCCGGCATTCTCCATCCCGTGGTCTGGATGGGAAAGGGTATCAAATCCCTCCAGGGTCTGGCCTCTGGGTTTGAGGATAGGAGGTTTTTCGGGATATTCATGGTTGCGGCTATGACAGGTATATCCTTTCTGGCCGGTATGCTTGTTGTAAGCGCACAATTTATTCTACCTAAAACTATTGCATTGCTGGTAATGGCCCATTTCCTGAAATCCACATTCTCGTTTCGGATGCTGCTGATTTCTGGAAAGCGGATCATGACAGGATTGGTATCGGGTCATCCGGATGCAGCACGGGATGACCTGAAGGCACTGGTGAGCAGGGACACAGCCGGTATGGATAAACCACACATGGCATCGGCAGTGATCGAGTCGGTCTCTGAGAATTTTGTGGATACGATCCTGTCGCCGCTGTTTTTTTATCTCATCCTGGGTCTGCCAGGGGCCCTTGCGTTTAAGGCTGTGAACACCCTGGATTCCATGGTGGGATACAGGAATAGGGAATTTATTGAACTGGGATGGGCATCTGCCCGTTTTGACGACATCCTTAACTGGATACCTGCCAGGCTGTCCTTGATATTTATTGTTGCAGGTGCGGTGTTCACAGGAAGCCCGGTAAATGCCATCAGGACATGCCTGAAGGACAGGGGACAGACACCCTCACCAAACTCTGGCTGGCCCATGGCCTCGGCTGCGGGGGCACTGGGAGTACGGCTGGAAAAGCAGGGGCATTATGTGCTCGGTGGAGATTTTAGTCTGCCTGTGGCTGCAGATATTTCACGGGCTAATAAGCTGGTGGGCATGGCTTCGGTCCTGCTGTTTTTGTTTACCGCGGTTGTATTATATTTATAGTCTCCCGCAAAATTTATGAAAATTCGAACCGCAGATTAACGCAAATGAACGCAGATCGAAGGTTGTCGCTCACTGTTTCACCGCAAAGGGCGCAAAGATCGCAAAGTCAATGTTACCTTAACTTTGCGTTCTTTGCGTTCTTTGCGGTGCAGTATTTCATTAATTATATATTTTAAGAGCCATGGCCGCCGCCGGCAGCACACACCAACACACGAGGCTACCGACCGCACACACCACTTCCAGCCCATGTTCAGCGCATGTGCACCCGTACGCAGGCACCAGCGCTGGAAGGGGGGGAGTGTAGAACGGAAGCAGGCTGGAATTGTTTCAATTTCATTATTAACCACAGATAAACACAGATGAACACAGATACCGGCCATTATGGATTTTAATTTTGATCTCAATCGTTATACCCCGCAGCTCTGCTGCGGTTGGGACAAACCGAGTATCAACTTCAACCGCAAGTACATATAGTTAAAACATGCATGCCACTGTGTTTATGCAATAGGTGAAACTTTTAGATTTCAAATAAAAACTGAGTTGGAAAGCGATGGCACGTCATGCCCCGCAGCTCTGCTGCGGTTGGGTGTGCCATCGCAACGTTTGACTATACGGTAGAAATTTAAATATAATCTAATTTTAGCTGCAATATCTGCGTTCATCCGCGTTTATCTGCGGTTCCAAACTCGCACGAATCCACAAGGCTGGCTGCCACCCTGCCGCCCTGACGGGCTGCGGTGGCAGAGTAAAGTGCAGAGAGGCTGGGCGGCGAGAGAAGTAAAGTGAGGTGGTGTATCACACGTGTGGGTATTGCGAAAGTTTGAAGGTAAATTTTTTAGGGAATGAAAGTCCAACTTGAAAACAACTAAAAGTTTTCAAATGAATTATATATAATTTCTTTTTATTAAGCAGTTGTATTTACGGTCACGTTTCCAATAACAAATTCCTTATTGGCTTGTATCTCCTGAAGATCTTCCTTCAAAGCTATTATGTGGGTCTCAATCGCTTCCTTCACATGTTCCATTGTTTCTTCTACTGTCTCGCCTTGAGAATAACAACCAGGAAGGGCTGGTACCTCTGCCCAAAAGCCTCCTTCTTCATCCTTGTAAACAAGTACTGTATATTCCATAATCCTATCTCCTATTGTATTAATATCTGGAAATCTTCCACAGTCAACCCGGCTTTTTTGATATTATCCGCATCCATCTGCTGTTAATATTTTATTGATTGTTATGCAGCAGACTATAATTCAGATGGGAACCCTTATAAGATGAACAGGATACAAAGTGAATTATCATGAAACTCTCAGACAGCCCGGTGGCAGAAAAAAGCGATGATCCTGAAGTGATCGATACCACATTCGACCGTGATATAAGGGATATTCTTGCAGGAATTGGACTAACTGAAGAAGTGCTCCTGTCGGCAGCCATGGAACTCTATGTCCCACATCCAGGGATAGAAACGGTAGAACAGGCTGAGGCAGTGTTCAAGCAAGAACTGGACGTAGCCTTAAGCGATCCCAACCTGTGCATCCTGGTCTATGCGGGTACACTGCTTGAACAGGCAGGCAAGGCAGGCGATCTGCCCAACCTGAGCATGGACTCGTATGAAAGGGATCTGACATTTTTGGTATGTGACGAGGTGCTGGGCATGAGCATAGCCACATACATAGCCGGACATAAGGGTATGTTCGAGTATGTGAGGTTCGACAAACTCAAACCCGGCATCATAAAGGAACTTGGACCCTTTATGGATGATGTAATAGCGGGTCTTATCGGCGGAGTATCCTCAAGCATGTATACAAGGGCTAAGGTATGAAACTGTTTGACGGACTACTGGGTGCTATTGGGTTTTTAACAACATTACCGGCAGGGAAAACTGACAGGTTTGTGCACCTTCAAGAAAGGACATACCTTTTCCCTGTGACAGGGGTACTTATTGGCATAATCCTGGGAGTAATAGCTACCATATTAATGGTCCTGCTTCCAGGCCAGCCAGGTATTTTTTCAGTACTTATGATCATATCGATCTATTTTTTTACAGGTGTCAACCACCTTGACGCCCTGTCTGATTTTGGGGATGGTATCACTGCTCACGGCAGCAGGGAGAAAAAGGTCAGGGCATTAAAGGACATGGCCCTGGGTACGGGTGGTGTGGCTTTTATAGTATTCTATATGTTGCTTTTATTCGTGCTCATCCAGTCACTTGCAGCAGTTGAGATCGGCACTCGCTGGGGATTTGGAATTGGCATATCCCTGCTGGTGGCTGAAGTGGCATCCAAACACTCCATGATCACAACAGCCTGCCTGGGCCAGCCCATTCACCAGGGGATGGGGTCTGTGATAGCAGATAATACTGGTCCGGGCCAGTTGTTAGTAAGTTTTCTTATTTCAGCGGCGGTCTGTACGGTGGCAATGGGGTTGGCAGGACTTGTTGTACTGGTGATGGCAATGCTGTCATCTGTTGTTGTTGTGCTGATATCGAACCGGCATTTCGGGGGAATTAACGGGGATTGTATCGGCACTTCCAATGAACTGGCGCGCCTGGTGGCACTTGGGACTATTTTCACAATCTATGCAGGAGGACTGGTAGCCTGGATGCCCTGGTGATGGCGGGCGGGCGGGGCAGCCGGATGAAGCTGCCCGTTGAAAAGCCTATGCTTGAGATCAATGGCAAAAAACTCATCGAATACGTACTGGATGTTTTGGCAGGGGCCAGGCATGTTGACCGGATATATATAGCAGCTTCTTCCAACGGGCCTGATACCCTTAAATGGCTTGAAGATTGCAGCCTTGACATCCATGTGATCAATACGCTCGGAAGTGGCTATGTTTCTGATATGGTGGCTGCTGTTGAGGAGGCAGGCATCAAAGGACCGGTGCTTATGATCATGGCCGACCTGCCCCTGGTCACTTCAAAGATGATCGATGAAATAATACAAAGGTACAATGAGGTGCCACAACCTGCCCTTTCTGTCTATAGCCTGCTGTCTATGTGCAGGAGCAAGGGGCTGCGTCCCGATACAGTTTTTAACAAGGACGGACAGTTGATCGTACCATCGGGAATAAATATCCTTGATGCCGACAATATACGTGAGGAGCAGGAAGATTATAACTATATACTTAACAACCACAGGCTGGCTGTGAATGTTAATACAATGGAGGACCTGGAGATCTGTTCCAGGTTGATGAAAGATGATGGGTTCTGATGTTGAAAAGGAAATTTCTGTTGACGCGCTTCAATTACTACTGGGAGAGGCATCTGTTGAGCAAGGGAATGTTCCGGGTGAAATACTACTGCTTGCAAAGGCCATAGACGATCCTTACTGTTTGCCTTTTATTATTGAGGAGCTGGATGGACTGGAGATTGATGATGAGAAGATGTTCAGGTTTGCATTGCTGCGCGTTCAGATCGACTCTGAACTGAGGATGAATGAGGATATCCAGATGCACCAGCGTAGGCGTTATGTTGCCCAGGTTATTGAAAAAATGATCTTTGGAGAATTGTTGATCGAGATAGGCGCACAATTTATAGAGTGAAAATCCACAGCCAGTATTTAAGGGTGTTTACCTAAAAACCTGTTTTGTCTGTGTGTATCCTGTCAAGTTTTTATATTATCTCGACATTTCTTCACGTAGTTCATCTCTCACTATCATCAGCAATTTGCCGCTTCTGTCCAGCCCTTTCACGCCCCAGTACATATCAGTAGGCGAGTCCTCATGCAAGCGGGCATTTCCTGTAGCGAGGAGCTTAGCGCCAAGTTTGGAGTGCTGGCTGAACTTGGCCCGCAGTGCTGTAAGCATTACACTCTCTTTTATCCCGGGCCAATCGGGTGGCAGTTCGCTGGTCCATGCAAGTTCCTTTGCTTTCAGGGGCGTGGAGGCAAGCCTGATCTTTTCTTCCATCTCGGTTCCTGCATGCTTCATTGACTGGAAATAGTGCTCGACAGTGGCATATTCCTTATTGTCTATGATCATCACGGCCTTGTAAAAATTAGATAAGAACCTGTATCTTCCATCCGTCCTGCCTTTGGTCCTTTCATAGAAGTAAATATCATCAGGCATACCGGCATCCTCAAGTAAAACCGGGTGACAGCGAGGAGCTACTTGTAACCAATGTGGACCCGCCGTACGGCACTACCAGAACCCGGGCGTCAGGCCCATGATCTGCCGATGCCATATCAAATGCTTCCTGTACACCGGATACAGGCTTGAAATACGCTTTTCTTGCCACTTCAGGCGGCAGGTCCGAAACAAGATACAACGTAAACTTTAGAGCCAGTTTACCTACAAGTGCAGCTTTATGTCCACCCTGGAAAAAACCGTTGTTCAACCGCTCAATCGCCTCATCAGGACCCGCCACTGCATTGATCCATTCCTCGAATACGGTATTTCCCAGTCCCTCACTACACCGGGCGACCAGGATAATGGCACCACCAGGCTTCACAGCGGCCTTAACATGCTCCAGTGCTTTATGTGACTGGAACAGGTCTATATCCTTGGGCCAGCCCCCCTGTGATACGACCACAATATCTGCAGGTTCCACTGTATGCTTGTACATTGCATCAACCACCGCAGTCCCTGCCCTGTGGGCCTTGACAGGATGGCCTGCCATTGCACCGACTATTTTCTTATCGCTGTTGAGGATTACATTCAGTATAAAATCAACACCAAGGATATTCCCGGCTTCCTCAAGGTCGGCACGAACCGGGCAGTCCGGGTTCCCTGGAGTAGTCCCTTCTTTTGTCATCAGTGCATGGTTCGCTTCAATAGACCTGCCTGAACTGACACCAGGAAGTACTGCCTTTAACCCGCCAGTATATCCTGCAAAATAGTGGTGCTCGATATTGCCTGTGCAGATAACAATGTCCGATTCGGCCACAGGCCTGAACACTTCCACAGGTGTCCCCCTTGAAGTGGTCCCGAGATGGACGCACTGGTCCCCATCGTGGTCGATACACTGGAATTCCCGGTATATATCCGGGCCTACGATGTTGATTTTTTCCTCTTCGGTCTGGTGCCGGTGAATACCCAGGCCGAATATTATGCTGATATTCTCTTTTTCCACGTTGGCAGCCAGTAGTTTTTTGAGCAGGGGGGGTAATAACACTGATGTTGGCACTGACCGGGTGGTATCGCTGACGAGAATGACTATTTTGTCACCGGGCTGCACTATTTCGCTTAAGCGTCCCCAGGCGATTGGATTTTGCAGTGCTTTTAGGATAATGGTCTCGGGGTCTGAAGTAATGTGGGATCTGGTTGGAACTACTGTTTCTATCGTGTGCGTATCAGGGACATTGAATGATACTGATGTGTTTCCAAATGGCAGTTCCAGCTTCATGGTCATGGATGTTAGGTTAGTTACAATGTATAGCTATTGCTCATCAAATAAATTATGCTATTGAATTCTGTTTTACTCAAATTACACAGACATACCCAACACTTCCATGATGGCAGCTTGTTGCCATATGGGCTTACTTGAAAATAACCTGTCAAAATCAATTTATGGTCTCCTGACAGATTAGGAGAAATAGGAGAATTCGAACCGCAGATTAACGCTGATTAACGCAGATGCAACCTTAAATCAGCGTAAATCTGCGTGAATCAGCGTCTTGAAAATAACTGGAAAATGGGACAGTGTCCTTCGTCCTATATCTATTATGGAGCGTCCCCTTTTTTCACTACCATAACGTAAATTCTATATTTTTTAGATCGATTCTAAGTACGGGATGATATGATTATAATATACCAGCCAGAAGCCTACTAATATCAACAGGGCACCTGCACCTCTTTTAATCATCACGTCATATCGCGATACTGTGCTCAGCTTCTTACCTGAAACATTGATGAAATAGGCTATCAGCAACATCGGAATTCCCAATCCCATTGAATACACAAAAAGCAGGAACCCGCCATACATTATACCCCCCTTCAAGAGCACTCCCATCATTATTGCTGCCAGTATAGGACCGGTACATGGTATCCATACAATACCAAGCGACATTCCCAGGAGTAAACCGCCTGCAATACCTTCCTTTTGTGGATTAACATTTATCATACCCGGAATTGAATTAAGAATGGCAGGGGTGTATTCGGTCAGCATCGCAATACCGAGTAGTATAATGATAACCTCGGCCCCGAACTTGATATACTGCTGATATGAAAAAAATAACTGGTTGAAAGCTGCCATGGTCATCCCGAGCAGTGAAAATGTTAGTGTCAGCCCTGCCACAATGGCAACTGGCCTGAACTTTCCCTCCCCTGTGGAATAAGCCAGTACAGCAGGCAGCAGCGGCAGTATACATGGTGAGAGGATACTGATTATACCTGCCAGGAATGCAAGGAAGGGGAGTGGCAGGTCTATTGATGCTAATGTATTTTCAACCTGGAATAATAGACTCATTGATCATCGTGCTTACTGTGTTGTGTTCTCAATCATTTATATTATCAATTCTACCTTAACCTGAGCGCATCCAGAATAGTTATTTCCAGTGGACCTTTGGGTGTGAAACCTATCATCTTGGCCTGTTCACAATTCGTGGTCAAGGTTCCATCTTGTACATATTTGTATGTGCCATTGTCTGATCTGGCTATTATAAACATATCAGGAATTGGGTAAACATTGAACTTTGCAGCCAGTTGGTTCTGTTTGTTAACGTCTATATAGACGAAATGCACTTTGCCTTCATATTTTGCAGCAAGTTCTTCCACAATAGGTTTTTGTTGTACACATGCAGGACACCGGTCCGCACCCATCTCAATAAATACAGGTGCACTCTCAAGCATTGCATCAATTTCTTCTATCGAGTTCACTGTTGCTAATTCTGGTTTTTGGGCAGTGCTGTTGTCAGTACATCCGCTAAACGAGATCATTACAGCCAGTAGCAGAAGCGTTAGAATGGTAATCCTGTTTTTCATCATATCCCTTAGTAGAATTCATTTATATTAATGTTTAACCTATATGATTGCGTGTATGGTTTTGTATATAGCGTGCAAACTGGTATATGAATTGATAAAACAGGTTACAGCCCAACAGATAGTCGTTATTCGGAAAAGTTATGTATAACATCTACCCAATTGAGCATACTTAATCATGACATAATTCGGTCCGGAGGTGAGATCAAACAATGTGCAGCGTAGGAGATGCATTTGCAGTAGATACGGAAGATAACTTTAATCCAAAGGAATACATATGCAAAGATTGCGGAAATAAATTCAAGGGTATTGGTAAAAAAATCATTTGCCCTGCATGCCAGTCCAGTAATGTGGAACTTGCATGATCGTACAATCCAACATTAAGCGTACATCATCAATTTATGATACCCCTAAATTTCGATGAAATACTGATGCTCCACGGTAACAGTGGGGTTATCGGTATTGTAAAAGCCGGAACAAGAAACCTTTTTTTCCTTGATACTGAAGATGAGGAGAT
>CBDUUM010000018.1:0-17843 GCA_965370445.1 uncultured Methanosarcinales archaeon | reverse complement strand
ATGCAACAACGCGGAACTCGCAGGTGGATACTGTTTTTGTTGCAGGAGTGGCAGTGTCCACGACCAGGCTGTTATTATTATCAAAAACAGAATCAATTGTGATGGTATCGCCATCAATGTTTGTGATTATTTTGTACTGTTTGCTAACTTTGTCGTCGTAGACAATTATTGCGCCATTGTAGAAGTTTGCGGCGGATTTCAGTCTGAACTGTGTTGACGTGGCTTCTTCTGTACCTATTACTTCGAGTATCTGCGATTTTGCCCGTGAAGCAGGGTATATCTCAATAGCGATGGAGTCACCCCATTCTCCTTTGTTGCCAGCCAGGAATTTAACGGAGTCGGTTGACGGGTTGCTGCCAGTTGTGGGTAGCACATCCAGCTTGACCCGTGTGTTCTTTTTCTCGAACTTGAGGGTCAGCGCAGTGGTCAGGGTCACAGTATTTCGTACCGGGTCGTAGCTGGTAATCGCTATATCCGATTTGATATCACTGCTCTCAGTCCCGTCGTCGTTCAGTCTGACAAAGGTCAGCAGGGTGTTTGTGTCTATTCCCCGCAGACTCAGGAGGGTTACTTTTTTCCTGTCTTCGCTATTTCCAGTCTCGACAACCGGAGTGTCTCTGGCAAGACGTGTGCTTACCTCTGTTTTTGACTGGGCTTCTGATGCAACGGCATCATCGGCTATCACTCTTTTTACGTAGAGTCTCTGTCCACCGTTCTGGAAGAACGCTTCGGCAGCATATGCGAAGAATCGTTTATCATTTTCGATTTCTGCACCTAGATATCCGCCGAATTTCCTCTCAAAATCCGCAAAACTCGTAACAAGTTGTGGAAGACCGTCTGTGCGCCCCTTTCTTGTTACACCTACCATACCAACTGTACTTGTGCTTACACCTTCGATCGGTTTACTTCCAGTATCGATTTCTTCGACATAAACGCCCGGAGATAAATATTCTGGCAACGTTATCACTCCTTTATATTGAATTTGACTACAGTCCCAACTATCCAGTAAATATAGTTTGATACCACCATACCCTATATGATCAAACTATTTAAACAACTTCATAAATGTTAATATTAATTCTATTTAAGTGTGCCGAAATGTACAGTATCTTCGAATAATTCTATACTTTTCTTTAGTTTCATTTAGTTCTCATCTCTGATTATTTTTCCATCAGCTTTAGCCATACTCATCTAGAAATTGACGGCATAGAGGGTTTTTTCGTTCGTAAACAAGAAAATCCTCCATACGGTCGGATTAACTTGAGTACAAAAAGTTATACTTTATGTACAATGCAAAAACCTTCCCGGGTAACCAGGGTGAATTATGTGCGATATGTTTATTATTGTTAAAGATATTTAAGCACAGAAATTATTATTGTATTCATAAAGGAGTAATCAAATGCAGTATCAAGGTAAATCAAGACGTAAATTCACAGGTGGACGGCGCATCGCCTCAAAGGGTAAGAGAAAATTCGAATTAGGCAGGGAAGCCGCTGAACCCCACCTGGATGAAACCAGGCGGAAAAATGTGGATACCCTGGGCGGCAACAGGAAGGTTCGCCTGCTCAGGTGCAATATGGTAAATGTGACAGATCCATCGAATAATTCAACCAGGCAAGTGTCTATCGAGACTGTGGTTGATAATGAAAGCAATAAGCACTACATAAGAAGGAATATCTTATCCAGGGGCGGCATTGTCAGGACAGAGATAGGAAATGCCAGGATAACCAGCCGTCCGGGTCAGGATGGTATGGTGAATGCAGTATTGATAAAGGAATAAATCTTTGACCGGCCGGCATGATATCGGCCGGAATGGTTTATTGTTTTTGTCATTTTTTATTGAGTGTTCTTATCGAGGATTTCTATCGAAACCTTCTATCGAAACCTTCTATCGAAACCTTCTATCGAAATCTTCTATCGAAATCTTCTATCAAAACCTTCTATCGAAACAAAACCCAAAAATATATGTCTTTTGGCATCACAGCACTTTTTATTGTACATCAGGGGTGACCACTCTGGCATTTGAGGATATTGACAAGATATTGAAAAAAGAACCGGATGATGCTGCTAAAGCCATACTGAAAGAAGTAGAATCGATTTACGGTGAAGTACCTTATATCCTCCAGTTCCTGGAAGATAAACCAGATCTGCTGATACCTAAGGTGCTATATGACAATTCCATAATGAGGGAGTTCAAGCGGCTCGACCAGCGGACCATTGAGCTTATCAGTATCGGTGTCTCAGCCGCACTTCGCTGCACCCACTGCCTGGACATGCACCTCAGGGTGGCAAAGAGGATGGGCATACCCCGTGATGAGATATTCGATGCAATTCTTATAGCAGGAACCCTATCCAACGCTTCTGTACTTGCTTATGGTACCAGGGCGCTGGACACAGAAGTACCAGCATCTGGCAGACCATCCCCAAAACGCAATAATGATGATTGTGACGTGTGTGAGATACCAACGATGGAAGACGATTAGGATAGTCATTTTTTAGGCGGAGTGCCCAGCGCATTTACATGGTTGATAAGTTCTGTGAATGCCTCTATCTCCCGCTGTATTACTTCATCCTGTGTCATGGAGATGCTCATTTCCCCATCCACAGTCAGCTTGTCCGGACCCCTGCGCACAAGTCGGTCCACACCGTCCTTGCATAGAACCTCCTTGATCTCAGGGTCATAGACAAAGGCCCGCCCAGGGAAGAATACTGTTTCCTTGACTTCTGACAGGTCCAGTCCATGTATGTCCTCAATGGTGATCAGGCATCCCACATCTTTTTCCACACCTATTACATTTACCGGCGAGTCCAGTCGCTCAAAGATGGCTCCAATTAGCGGCGCTGATATACGGCTGGTAAGTATGGTAGCTTCCATATTGACTTTGGGTAGTTTTGACAAAGCCTCTTCGTGATTCAATATAGCGAAGGGTGAGCCGATCTTTGGGTCCCCCAACGGGGTCCCTGTCACCCTGAAAGGATAATCGTGGGCTATCTCCTCTACAATTGACTGGAACTCTTCCACTGAATGGGTCTTTATACCCGGGATTATCGGGGCGTTATTCAGGATAAGTCCCTGGTCAAAGGAATTTGCAAACCTCATAAGTATCAGGCCTTTTGCACCTATGGCTTCCAGGTCATCACAGGTCTTTTTGAGCACATCCCCGTCATTGACGCCGGGTATCAGCACAGCAGCAGCATAAACCTCTGAGCTACCGCAAAATAGTTCCAGATTGGTAAGAGCAGCTTCAGCTGTTTTGTCGTGCATATATTCCCTGCGTAGTGCCGGGTCAGTGGCAAATACGGTGAAGGACACTTCAGTGACACCATTGTCCAGGTAGTACTCTGCTTCGTCACCTCTTGTAAATCCCTTTCCACTGGTATATCCAAGGTGTATGGGTGCCTCAAGCTGATTTAGTATCTGTGTAAGTACTTCAAGGTCAGGATAACAGCTTACATCCCCGCCACCGCTAATTGTAATACGTTCTATTTCTCCATGGTTTAACCCGAGTGTCTGGTTCACAGCCTGGACAACTGTCTGGACTGGTTTGAAACCCGGATAGGATTCTTTTACACTTTCAGTGCAATATTGACATCCTTTCTGGTATGGAGGGCAATGTTGACATCCGAATGCAGGGACCTCTTTTACACCCTTGAAATAACAGTATTTACAAAAACCCATACAATCGTATCCGGGGCGACCCCCAACATCAGCAAGTAGTTCCATCTGAATCCTCTCATTTTTTTGTAATTTAAACTTATATATTACTAGTTTTCTTTAGCGAAAGTATTCTAATTAATATAGTTTTCTATATACGCTAAGAATGATACATTTTTGGTTAAGTATTTGGTTGAATTTTGTTCCATACATACAAAATTTTTAATTAATATAATGATTAATCCGTAACCTTTAAATATTGTCGTAGAAAAGAGAAGTAGTACAGTAAACTGTAGTGGTTGGTTGATACAATGTTGGACTATAATAATAAACAAACAATGAGATTTTTTGATTTTTTTTAAACTCTTTGTTATGTTTTTTGGAGTTTAAATTCAATATGCTTCTGTTTGTTTTTCCCATTGTGTCGGACGACAACGGTTTTCTGAAAAAGTATAGGAGGAAAAATAAACGTGGCTGACAAAATAGACCTATATAGCGACAGAGGAGCTAAACTCAAAGGCGATGTAGACCTTAGTGCAATTAGTCCCCTCAGGAACACAGCTATTAAGAAAATTATTCACGACACAAAGCGGACAGCAGCCGTGGATCTGGCCGGAATCGAGAAGGCATTGGCAGCAGGAAGGTTTGGCGGTAAAGGCCGACAAGTTCCTAAGAAGGCAATGAATTTCGATGTGGTCAAGAACGCAGACAAGTTAGTAGCCCAAGTTGCTGACCTTATAAGAGTAGAAGCCGGTGATGACACCAATGTCGTGTCCCTCAACGGTGGCAAACAAGTGTTGGTACAGCTACCATCTGCTCGTATCGAGGCAGGCGCAGAATATGTGGCTTCCCTGACATGTGCATCAATGGCGACCATACAGGCAATGATTGATACTTTTGACCTGAACATGTTCAATGTTCCAGAGGTCAAGGCAGCAGTCATGGGCCAGTATCCTCAGACAATGGATTTGTCTGGCGGACACGTCAAGTCCATCCTTGAGATCCCCCAGAAAGATGAGGGTCTTGGACATTCATTAAGGAATATCATGGCAAACCACTTGGCAGCAATCACCAAGAAGAACGCCATGAACACAGCAGCCCTGTCAGGAATATATGAGCAGGCCGGTGTGTTCGAGATGGGCAATGCTCTCGGAATGTTCGAGAGGAACCAGCTTCTCGGTCTGGCATACCAGAACCTGAACGCAAACAACCTTGTCTATAGCACAACCAAGGAAAACGGCGCAACCGGTACCATCGGTACATGTGTGTTCTCAATCGTTGAGCGTGGAATTGAAGATGGTATAATTGCACCCGATATGAAATTCGCTTCAGGATACCAGATGTACAAAACAAACGATGTATCCATGTGGAATGCATATTGTGCAGCTGGTACAATGGCAGCATCACTGGTGAACTGCGGTGCAGGAAGATCACCACAGCACGTTTCTTCAACATTGTTGTACTTCAACGACCTTATTGAGAAAGAGACAGGCCTGCCAGGATGCGACTGGGGTAAGGTACAGGGTACTGCAGTAGGATTCTCCTTCTTCAGTCACTCAATCTATGGCGGCGGCGGTCCAGGTGTGTTTAACGGTAATCACGTAGTTACCAGACACTCCCGAGGCTTCGCTATCCCATGCGTGGCAGCAGCAGTATCACTTGATGCTGGTGTCCAGATGTTCACACCTGAGATGACATCAGGACTGGTCGGAGAAACATACGGATCAGTAGATGAATTCAGAGAGCCAATGAAAGCAGTCGCAGGAGCGGTGTAAGAACATTAGAGGATTAATTAGATGGTCAGAAACGCTTCAGTTAACAAAAAACCAATTCAGGTTGAAATTTTTCCACAAAGGGTATTAATGCCAACTACAGCTGAAAAACTGCTGAACGGTATTGATAAAGTACCCGGAGTAATTCGTATGGTAATCCAGGGTCCAAGCCTGCCAATGCAGGTAACATGCGGACCTGGAGCAGGTGCTCCGGTAAACCACCCGGACCGGCGAATAATCAATGTTTCAGGTCATGCATTTGAACTGAACGTTAGAGTGGGCCGGATCCAGGTAGAAATTGAGGATAGGTCTATTAAGGAGAATATACGCAAGGTTGCAGAAGAGAATTTACCTTTCCCGTTTGAATTCAGGGAAGGATTCTTCATTCGCAGGAAAGCTACCTTGGTAGACTATGCCAAATACGGTTTCAAAAGCAAAGAAGACGAATCCCTCAATCTTGAGGATGAGCGGCTTCTTGGGTTGGTCGATCCCAAGGCAAATCCTAAAGACCGTATTTATATGTTGGAATCAAAAGATGAGTGATCATGTTCGGAAGAGAAACACAGTGTGTTGATTGTAGGGAAAGCATGGGTCTGGGTAGAGGCGGTGGTCTCGCACAGCGAGGCACATTATCCGAGACCGGTAGACCTGATGTTATTGCAGTCGCCATGAGTCCCGGACGGCGTCATATCACAAAACCTGTATGTGAGATCACATACGGGCTCAGGAGAGAAGGTATCCAGGTAAGTGTGCTTGTGCTAAATGCAGGTGCTGGTGTTCCAGAGGACTTCACGGGACAGAGTACCATGGGGTACGGACCCAAATTCGGTATGTCCTCCAAGGAATTTGCACAGGTAGAAAGGCATAAACTCCTGATACTGCATCTGGGCAATGTTGATTCCCATGTAATTAGTAAGACACAATATGTCCTCAGGTACGTGGACATTCCAACTGTAATTGCCTGCCAGAATCCAATCGATTTTGAGCAGTTCGCTGAAGCAGGAATTAAAACCAGGCTTGTTAAACCAAGGACTGAGAATATTCAGACCAAGGGAACAGTCATGGAAATCGTAAGCGGAATCACAAGGGGTGAAACCTGTTCAAGGGAGAACCTCAATAAAATTGTGAAATACGTAAAGACCATTAATCCACTAAATAATTAAGGAGATGAAATATTATGGCATATAAACCACAATATTATCCCGGCAATACAATCATTGCTGAGAATAGAAGAAACCACATGTCAAACAACGTTCAAAAAGTCAGGGAGATCTCTGATGAAGATTTGACCGCTTGTCTTGGACATAGAGCACCAGGTAGTGACTACCCAAGTACACATCCACCTCTTGCAGAGATGGGTGAACCCGATTGCCCTGTAAGACAGATCGTGACCCCAACAGCCGGTACAGCAGCAGGCGACCGAATCAGGTACGTCCAGTGGGCAGACTCCATGTATAATGCACCAGCAACCCCATACTGGAGATCATACCACGCTGCAATCAACTACAGAGGTGTGGACCCCGGTACACTGTCCGGAAGGCAGGTTGTCGAGGCCCGGGAAAGAGATATGGAAGCAATTGCCAAGGAACAGATGGAAACTGATATGACATGTCCGGGTCTTGCTGGCATAAGAGGTGCAACCGTGCACGGTCACTCCTGCAGACTGCAGGAAGATGGTGTCATGTTTGACATGATCGACAGGCGCAGACTTGAGGGTGATGTTATCATCCAGGATAAGGATCAGGTAGGTGTTCCTCTTGACAGGAAGGTCAACCTGGGCAAGCCCATGACCCCTGAAGAGGCAGCAAAGAAAACCACATTCTACAGAGTTGGTAATGTAGCCTACAGGGACGATCCGGAAGCCATTGAATGGTGCCAGAAAGTCTGGGAACTAAGAACCATATATGGGTATCAACCCAAATAACAGAGGTGATAGAATATGGCACATTTTAATTTCGATACCGAAGCTAATGCCAAAAAGCACTTCGTAACTGCAATGGAAACAAAATTCGGTAAGGAATGGGGCAGCAACCAGCAGGCTGACGACATTCAGGCAACCACAACAAAGTACCTGAGATTGGGTACTGCACAGAACCCCAGGAAAATGGAGATGGCAAAGGTCGGGGCAGAGATCACAAAGAAACGAGGCCTTCAGGCATATGATCCCCTGCTTCACTTAGCCGGTATCCCACTGGGTCAGAGACAGTTGACCCCGTATACCCTTGGCGGAACAGATATTGTATGTGATGGCGACGACCTCCACTATGTCAACAATGCTGCTATGCAGCAGGAATGGGATGACATAAGGAGAACCTGCGTTGTAGGTATGGACCTGGCTCATGAGACTCTGGAAAAGAGGCTGGGCAAGGAAGTCACACCTGAGAGCATCAACTACTATCTGGAAGTGCTGAACCACTCAATGCCTGGTGCAGCTATCGTCCAGGAAATGATGGTCGAGACCCATCCTGCACTGGTGGATGACTGCTATGTGAAGATCTTCACAGGTGACGAAGCCCTGAAAGACGAACTGGATCCCCAGTTCGTGATTGACATCGACAAGATGTTCAGACCAGACCATGCAGCCCAGATCAAAGCCTCATTAGGTAAGGCAACATTCCAGGCAGTGCATATCCCCACAGTGGTCTCAAGGACTGCTGATGGTGGCCAGACATCCAGGTGGATGGCAATGCAGGTAGGTATGTCATTCATCAGTTCATACCACATGTGCGCTGGTGAGGCAGCAGTCGCTGATCTGGCATTCACAGCCAAGCACGCTGGCCTGGTTGAGATGTCTGAGATGCTTCCCGCAAGGCGGGCAAGAGGACCTAACGAGCCCGGTGGTCTTTCCTTCGGTCACATGTGCGATATCGTACAGACCTCAAGGAAGTTCAGGGACGATCCATGTAAGATCGCTCTTGAGACCTGTGGAGCAGCAATGATGCTGTACGACCAGATATGGCTCGGCGGTTACATGAGCGGTGGTGTCGGTTTCACTCAGTATGCCACATCAGCATACACCAACAACACTGTTGATGACAACCTGTATGCAGACACCGAGTACGGCTGGGATACATATGGTACAAGCATTGGCGATTGCAAAGCGCCAAGCATTGATATCATAAGGGATATCGGTACCTGGGGTGCACTGTACGGCCTTGAACTGTATGAGAACTATCCAACAGCACTGGAAGATCACTTCGGTGGTTCCCAGAGGGCAACTGTGATCTCAACTGCTACAGGAGCAGCCACTGCAATCACAACAGGCAACTCCAATGCCGGTCTGTCCGCCTGGTATCTGTCCATGTACCTCCATAAAGAGGCACACGGCAGGCTGGGCTTCTTCGGATATGACCTGCAGGATCAGTGCGGTGCGACCAATGTGTTCTCCTATCAGTCCGATGAGGGTCTGTTAGCTGAGATGAGAGGCGGAAACTACCCCAACTATGCCATGAATGTGGGTCACCTGGGCGGTTATACTACCGTTTGTACAGGTGGCTATACTGGCAGGGGAGATGGCTTCGCAATCAACCCACTGGTTAAGACATGCTTCGCTGATGACCTCATGAACTTCGACTTTGTCGAGGTCAGGGAGTGCTTCGGTAAGGGTGCACTGAGAGAGTTCGACAGGTGCGCTGGCGAGCGAGCATTCGTCATTCCGGCAAAATAAATACAAACAATTCAATGTAGGTGTGATTCCACACCTACATCCTTTATTTTTTATTCGCATTTTATAAACCTGTGGGAAAGTATATATTTTTCTATACGTTAAAAAAATCCATACAATGAGTGGATAACTTTTTTGTTCCTGTTATCACTGCTTTTTACGGGGCATTTTCAATTTTTGTTATGTCCAATAATCCGGTCAAACATTGCGACGGCACACCCAATGGCAGCAGAGCTGCGGGGTATAGTCACGTAACTTACTTACCAATACACAAGGAAACCCAAAGATTAAATATCTGGAGTATAATAAAGTAACTTACTTGATAATACACGAGAGATTTAATATGTTTGTGAACAGGAACGAGGAACTTGCAATTCTTAACAACACACTTCGCAGCGACAGAGCCGAACTTTTCGTACTCTACGGCAAGCGCAGGGTCGGAAAGACTGAACTTCTAAAGCAGATACTCACTGCTAACAAAGATGCAGTGTATTTCCTTGGCAGGTTTGAATCTCCAAAAGATATGGTACTGCGGCTATCAAATATTGTTGCGGAAAAATTTAATGATGAGCGGCTTGCAAAGTTTCCGTTCAGGGATCTTGATGAAGCATTTCATTATTTTGCAGGGAAAAAAGGTCTGGTCATAATTTTAGATGAGTTCCCGTACATGGTGTCGTCTAATCCTGCTCTACCATCTATAATGCAGGATTACTGGGATAACAAACTAAAGAATACTGACATCAAGATATTTATCTGCGGCTCATCCATAGGAATGATGGAGAAGCATTTCTTCAACTATTCTTCCCCTCTTTACGGAAGGAGGACTAAACAGTTCAAACTCCAGCCGTTGGGGTTTTCTGCACTGAAAGATTTTTTTCCATCCGCCAGTCTTGAAGAATTATTTGCAATATATGCAGTGTTCGGCGGGACACCAGCGTACATGTTAGAATATGAAAATGACATATTCGAAACTATCAGGACCAGAATGTTGAGAAAAGAAGAATTCCTGCACAAGGATGCAGAATTCGTCCTGAGGGAAGAACTCAGGGAACCCAGGTATTATTTCTCGATCATACGCTCGATAGCATTTGGGAACACCACCGCAGGGAGAATAATGAATGATACAGGCATTACAAAGGATGTAGTTGCCAAATATCTATCAACACTCCAGGACCTTGATATCATTGAGCGCCATGTTCCTGTTACAGAGAATATCAAATCCCGTAAAGGCATTTACAGAATAAAAGATAATTATTTCAGGTTCTATTTCAGGTTCATTTTTCCACACATGGAATATATCGAAATGGGTGAAGAGGATTTTGTACTCAGGGAAATTAAAACGAATTTCCAGAGATACTCAGGTCTGGTATTTGAATACGTCATGATTGATCTCATTAAAGAAAACAGGAATATCATCCCAATGCAGTTTACCAGGATTGGAAGCTGGTGGAGCGCGGGAGAGGAAATTGATATCGTGGCAATTAACGAAAATACAGGGGATATCCTGTTCGGAGAAGTTAAATATACGAACAAGTTGGTTGGAGTAAAGACTTTGAATACTCTCCGGGAAAAAGCGAAAAATGTTAAGTGGGGAACCGACAACAGGCTTGAATACTACCTGGTTATCAGCAAGAGTGGATTTGAAAAGGATATCATGGACGAGGATGTCACGCTCATAGATCTAAACACGCTGGAAAGAATTACAAAAATCCGTAATCAGAATTTAAATGAGAATTAGACTCATTGGTGTTTGCTTAAGTGATACTGGGTCGGTTCAATCACTCGTAATTTCAATCACCTGTAATATACCTGAGACTTGCCTTTCCGTCCTCTATGGACCGCGATTCAAGTATGAACCTCACATCAAGATGTTGAAGCGCATGGCATACTTTTTTCCAGTCAACAGTCCCCTGTCCGGCAGGCAGATGCTCATCTTTTGTACCATGGTTATCATGCAGGTGCACATGTACAACCTTGTCAAGACATTTATCAAGGAATTCATCCACCCTTGCATTGGTATTGGCATGCCCCACATCAAAGGTCAGCCCCAGGTTTTCAAAGCACTTGCGCTCTGTTTAAAAGTCTATATCCGCAATATTTTCAAAATCTCCCAGATCAAACAACAAAAACCCCTCCTGCTCTGCAAACTTCTCTGCCCTGCGCGTAAAACCAGCTTTCGATATCACTGCAAAATATTCTTTTCTTTCCCCGGGATACCAGTTAACGAATCCGGATTTCTTTTGCAGATCCTCTAAAACACCAGCATCCGTCTTTTTGTTCTCCCATTTGCACTCACAAAACAGGATATCCTTTGTATTTTCATTTAAAGCAACAATATCGATTTCATAGGTATTCTTCCCTTTCTCACCCCTGAACCTGCCCCACTGCCTTCCGATCTTCCCAAAAACAAAAGGGAGTTTATTTGATCTGTTCAGTTCTATCAAAAACTGCTGCGCTATATCTTCAAACGATCTACCTATAAATGTGTTCAATTCCGCATTTATCTTTTCCATCACACGCGAAGTGTTTCCTATCTCAAGCTCGGAATAGTTCGGGTATATGTACCTGAACCAGAATCTAAAGAAATTGTCTTTTATCAGGTAGATACTTTTTTTGCTTTTTTCCTGTTCTGTAACCGGGATCTCTTTTTTCAGGATATCCATATCGTTGATCAGGACATTAAGATAATAGTCAATTGAAGTCGTTTTTAAGCCGGAGCTAGCGGCAATTTCAGACGATCTCGATACACCCTTTGAGATGTATTTTAAGATGTTGAAGTAGCTATAACTGTCTGATATCTCAGTTTTTATCAGGATCTCGGGCTCGTTGTAGAGAATGCCTGTTCTGGACAGCATACGTTGTATGTTTGCCATGACGTCCCTGCTCTCAACGTCTTCGAGGTATTTCGGAGTGCCGCCGTATATCGCATATATTTCAACAAGCCTGTTGGTGGGGAACGAAGGAAACCACTCTTTTAATGCAAAAAAGTTAAACGGCTGGAAATAAAGCTGCCCGGTCCTTCTCCCGTACAGGGGGGATGCATGATCGAATATCTTGTGCATCATGCCTATTGATGAGCCTGAAACTATCAAAAACATTTTTGAATCTTTTGCATATCGGTCTATGAATTCCTGTAACAATGAATAAATGCCCTTGTTGATATTAAAAAACCTCTGGAATTCATCAAATATCACTATCATCTGCCGGTTCTGAGAGTGCACGAAGAGCTCTTCGAATATTTCGTTCCATGATGGTGTCCCGATGAAGCTAAGTCCGAAGCTCTCATGGAATTTTCCTGAAAGCTCAAGCCGGGTATCCATATCGTTAAGCTCAGGCACAAGGAAGTAATTGTAGTTTGACCTGTTTGTTATGAATTCCTGAATGAGCCTTGTTTTCCCAAGCCGCCGTCGCCCGACAACTGAAATGAACCTGAAGTCTTGTTTATTGTACTCCTCTTCAAGATATTTCAGTTCATCTTTTCTGTTAATGAATTCAGATTTTATTGTCATAACAATTATTGTGTACACAATAATATTTAAAGAATTCGCAATTAGATGATGCGGGTGGTTTGATTTTTTAAAACTCCCTTATGGCAGATCGGTCTCAGTCCTGCCGTCCTCACCCCTTTCGCTCTTCCACTACGAACGAGAATCAGCGCGCCCGCCCCAGCCAAACACTGCGACAGACGGATGTGAAGGTGTGTGGATGGGGTACTCAGATGAGGGAAAAGGGTGGTAACAAAACTGTACTTGGATATCTGGCACACGTGCGCGAATCGTGTACAGTACATCAGTTCAGAAAATAAACATCAAATCAGCGTCAATCCGTGTAAATCGTTTTTGAAAAATAACTGGAAAATGATACATTATCGTTTCAATCACCTGTAATATACCTGAGACTTGCCTTTCCGTCCTCTATGGACCGCGATTCAAGTATGAACCTCACATCAAGATGTTGAAGCGCATGGCATACTTTTTTCCAGTCAACAGTCCCCTGTCCGGCAGGCAGATGCTCATCTTTTGTACCATGGTTATCATGCAGGTGCACATGTACAACCTTGTCAAGACATTTATCAAGGAATTCATCCACCCTTGCATTGGTATTGGCATGCCCCACATCAAAGGTCAGCCCCAGGTTATCACGGTCAACCGACTCGATCATGCCCAGCATTTCCTCTGCCTGCCTGCCAAAGATAAAATCCATATTGACCATATTCTCCACACCAATGGTCACATCATATCCGGCTGCAAAATCGCATAACCTCTGCAGGCCCTGAATATTGCGGTCCCATGCAAGGTCAGGCATCTGCATACCCAAAGGTGAAAGATGTCCCGGATGTACCACTGCCAGGCGTGAAAAAGGTGCCGACAACCCGATTAATTCCGTCATCTGGTGAATGGTTTCGTCCCATATGTTCTCATTCAGGCTTGCAAGGTTAAGGTCTGAGAAAGGAAGGTGGATCGTAAGGGTAAGATCTGTGGTCTCAATGATGTTTGATATTTTTTCCAGGTTATCATCACTAAGGGTTTGGTCCCCCTCGCAGACGATCTCCCAGCCTGAAAAACCCATATCTTCAAGTTCAAAAGCATAATCAAACGGGTCATCCACAACTGACCTGCAGGAAAAACCGATCTTGCTGGGCGAAATTCCGGGACTCATGTTACCTGCCCAGGCTCACGGAAATAAGTGTCCCGTTATGGCGCCCGGCAGCAGCTTCATTGATGTTCTCAGGCTCCCTGCCGTCGATAACAATAGTCTTGATCCCGCACCGCTGGATGATCTTGGCTGCCAGCGGGTCCAGGGGCGAGTTGGAACCTGCGCTCATATTTATCTTCATTACAATATCAACCAGCTGGGAAGGCGTCATTGAGGAAATCTTTTCTGCTTTGCTGTCACGATTTGGATCGGCAGTATATACCCCGTCCACTGAAGTGGCATTGATGAGCAGGTCAGCCCCCACATATTCGGCCAGTACAGCTGATACCGCATCAGTTGTCTGTCCAGGTATCAGGCCTCCCATCACCACAACCTTACCGGATAGTGCCGCATTCCTGGCGTCCTGGTAGCTGGTGAGAGGTACAGGATAGGCGGTGCTGTCAAGTGCAGCGATGAGCAATTTTGCATTAATGCGGGTCATATCGATACCGATAATGTCGCATTCCACTTCATTTGCACCCAGGTCCCTGGCAGCAGTTATATAATCCCTGGCAATCCTGCCCCCACCAACGACAATGTACGTGGTGTGCTCCTCTGCAAGTGCTTGTATACTGCTGGCATATTTCCTGATCCTTTCAGGGTCCAGATTGCTTGTAAGCACAGACCCGCCAATTGAAACCACTAATATCATTGCTATTACCTGCCCATTCTTATGTTATATCAGGACTTAAATCCAAATGTTTTATTCAATGTAATTTGCTTTTTACTTTATCGTAAAAACCCTCGGAATTTATACGCACGAACCGGGCCGGTGTATCTGCCTTTTTGATCCGGATGATATCACTGGAAGAAATTACCTGTGAAAACTGCCCGTCCACCACCACTTCTGCTTCTTTGCCAGGCAGCAGCAGTTCCACCTTAATAGTACTATAGGCAGGTACGGCCCACGGTCTGGAAGAGAGCTTGAATGGTGCCAAGGGCACAACTACTACTGTATCTACCTTTGGGTCAACGATGGGGCCACCTGCGCTCATGGCATAAGCAGTGGAACCGGTTGGCGTGGCTATGATCAAGCCGTCAGCCCTCAGTTCCTCAAGTTCATGTTCATCAACCCAGACCCTATATGCAAGCATCTTGGCAGGGTGTGCCGTGATGATTACCACCTCGTTGGTGGCAGGTGGAAGTTTCATATCATTGATCCATATATCCATCCGGTACCTTTCATCCACTTCAAATCCGGAAAGGACTGAATCTATGGTCCGGAGTGCATCATCGGCTTCCACATCCACAAGAAAACCCAGGGTCCCGTAGTTTACAGAGATTACAGGCAGGGGGTCATCCATGTGCTGGACTGTTCTCAGCACAGTGCCGTCACCGCCGATGGTTATCACCATCTGCACACCAAGCTCGCGCATCCGGGCCACTGGGAAGCCTTCAATGCCCAGTTCACTTGCAGTACCCGGATCAACATAGATGTCCAGCTTTTCTTTGAAATGTTCAATAATATCTCTTGCTATTTTTACAGCACCGGGCTTATCGCAGCGTGAGACCACTCCTACTTTTGTTATCATTGATTTCCTCTCAAACCTTTCCGCTTTGAAATATTAAAAGTAGTATAATCTGTTACAGTATTATAACCCTATTGTTGGGAGTGCAGGAAACTGCTCACTGACGTTTGTAGTTACTTGAACCTGAATTTCGACTTCTTCATTAATTGTGTCATTTGAACGAAGAATTATGGGTGATGGAAATATGTATCGGCAGCTTCTAGAATCAACAAGGTTGGCTGCCACCTTGCCGCCCTGGCGGGCTGCGGTGGCAGGGGTAGGGGGCAGCCATATAAATGTCATTTCCTATATATTTTAACTGCTTCCGGCAGCAGTCACAACCCTTTTCCAATCCATTCCACAACTTTTCTACCAAGATCTGTCGGATAATATATCAGGTAATTTCCCTCCTGCTTTGAGTATATCAGACCGCTATCCCTGAGTATAGAAAGATGATATGACATCTTCGAGTATGTATACTCTGTCATCGCGACCATCAGGCAGACGCACATCGGCTGTATACAAAGTGCAAATAACACCCTAAGCCGTACAGGATCTGATATCGCACGGGCGATCGAGTTGATATATCCTATTCTTTGATCATCAGGAAGTAATTCAACAATTCCATCTATTCCACCCTTTTCTTCGAATTCACACCTGATTGAATCTGGTATCTCTGTTTCTTCCATGATCTCAAACTCTTTGAAATCCTAAGGTTTAAGTATATGCTGTTTCAAATATAATTGAAACGCTGTTGTTTAGTGAAGGTTGAAAATGATAATTGAAACATTGTTGATTGCTGGCTTTGAAACAGTAAAAGAGTATCTGGCACTGCATGTGCTGATGTGCCTCGTACCTGCATTCTTCCTCGCAGGTGCTATAGCCTCACTTTTTTCCAGGGAGTCTGTGCTGCGCTATTTTGGCGCTGATGCACCAAAATATGTCTCATATAGTGTGGCATCCGTCAGCGGTGTGCTTCTTGCAGTCTGTTCCTGTACAGTACTGCCGTTGTTTGCCGGAATTTACAAACGGGGTGCTGGTATTGGTCCTGCTACGACATTCCTCTTCTCGGCACCGGCGATCAACCTGCTTGCAATTGTCTACACCGCAAAGATCCTTGGATTTGATATCGGGGCTGCCCGTGCTGTGGCTGCTGTGAGCATGTCTATTGTTATAGGACTGGTTATGGCAATGGTCTTTAGAAGTGAGGATAAAGCAAAGGTCAGGGCGATGACGTCTGCGGTGGAAAATGAGATTAATCCTGCACACCAGGTTGGATTGTTCGCTCTTCTTCTCGCCATACTTGTGCTTGGCGGCATCATCGATACGTGGATGTGGAGAGGACTTGTCCTTGGACCTCTGGTGATCCTGACAGTGTATGTTTCAAGAAAGTGGTTCGATGATGAACAGATCCACGATTGGATGTATGAGACTTGGGATCTCACAAAGAAAATATTCCCGCTTTTGCTGGTTGGAGTATTCTTTGCCGGTATGATCCTTCAGATTCTCCCTTCCGATCTTGTCGTGCGGTTTGTTGGCGGCAACTCGGTACAGAGCAATCTGGTTGCTTCGGTAGCTGGAGCACTCATGTACTTTGCAACACTCACAGAGGTCCCGATCATCGATTCACTCATGAAACTCGGCATGGGGTCAGGACCCGTGCTCGCAATGCTTCTGGCAGGACCTGCACTCTCGCTTCCGAACATGATCGTGATCAGCCGGGTGCTGGGATTAAAAAAGGCAACAGCTTATATTATACTCACTGTAATCATGGCTACCATAGCCGGATTCGTGGCTGGAAATATTATATGGAGGTAAAAAAATGGATGTAATTGTAAAAGTATTCGGATCAGAACCGCCCTGCGCAAAATGTAAAATGGCTCATGATGTTGCAAGGAAGGTCCAGGAAAAGATCGGAGAAGGTATTGTGGTTGAAGAATACAGTGCGTTCAGTGAAGAGGGCGATAAGTATGGTGTTATGATGACACCGACTGTGGTCGTACAAGATGAGATCGCAGTCGTCGGCAAAGTACCTTCCGAGAAGAAACTCGAAGAGATCATCAGGTCTAAGATGAAAGGTGACTAAATGGCAAAAGAAGATGAATGTGATTGTCTATCTGAAGTTGGTTTATCTTAATAACTATACCCGCAGCTCTGCTGCGGTTGGGTGTGCCGGCGCAACGTTTGTTTGATATGGCAGTAAACCTGGATCATGTGCATTTGTTTTTCAAATACCCGCCAAAGTATTCCGTAAGTTATATATCGAAGATGATTAAAGGTAGAAGTAGCAGAGTGCCCAGGAAGGAATTTCCCCATTTGCAGCAATGGTGTTGTGACCATCTCTGGACTCCAAGTTGCTACCATGGCTCTGTGGGTGCTGGCTGGTATGTGGTTGAGAAATAAATCTCAGCACACAATACATACGAGCATAATAGAGGATAATCCTGGAAAATCACTATATACAGGCCCGGGACATTTGTCCGGGGTATACCGGTGACTGGCGTGCCTCGAAGCATAAAAGAGAAAGATAAACAAACAGGACATTGGAG
>CBDUUM010000017.1:0-17973 GCA_965370445.1 uncultured Methanosarcinales archaeon | reverse complement strand
ATTCCGTAAGCCTTGGTGAGGGAGATGATTTCAACCTCATGGGCAAGATCAATATAATAGTTGCTAATTCAAATACTCTTAGATTCGCACCCTATGTTGATATGTCAGAACCCGGCACCTATGAACTAAGGGGTACTGTAACAGAGGAAACCGAATTTAAGTGGACACCATTCAACTTCGAAGGGCTGCTCTATGATATCGACACAGGTGAAGGTGATGAGACCTTGGAAATCATAAGAGAAAGCTCTGGCGACCGGTCAATAGGGGAAAATGACCTATCATACACGACAAGCCCCATCTCAAAGAACTTCGAGCACAGTGGTGACGGATGGGATGAATTCCAGTCCATTGGGTTCATGGGGGATACATATTTTGCAGGCTACGAATCCAATTCATTTGTTTCAAGCGCCAGGAGCCTCATTAAGGAAGGGAAGCTATCCAAGATACTTATCGACGAGGACGAAAAACACACCCTGCATATCGGTAACTCGCTCACCTTGGAGGAAGGATACAGTCTCAGGATCGATGAGATCAGCCGCAGCGGTGATGCTCTGATGATAACCCTTCTGGAGGACGGGGAAGAAATTACCACTGATATCGTCAGTGAAGGAGACACCTACATCTATGAGGTAGATGTGGATGGGACCGATATACCTATTATCGTAGCTCATATTGACAGTGTATTCAGGGGAATGGAAACGAATTCCGTGTTCATAGACGGTCTATTCCAGATATCTGATAGTTTTACCACAGTAGAAAAAGGGGATACCTACGGTATCATGGAAGTAACAAAAACTTCACCTTCAATTGTATTGAAAAACGAGGATAGTTTCAGTCTCGACAGAGGCGATACCGTAAACATCATGGGTGATATCAAGTTCAAGGTAGCGGACTCAGGCACTGTCCGGTTCTACCCATTCCAGGAGATCATAGTAGAAGAACCCCTGTATCTTGACCTGGACATCCCGGACAGCGTCTATGAAAATGAAGAGTTCACCATATCGGTCACATCTGACGGCGATGAAGTGGAAGATGTATCTATCACTTTTGATGATTCCGAGATCGGTACCACTGATTCCAATGGTGAGCTTATCTATACACCTATTGAAACAGGTGAGTTCAAAGTCACTGCCTCCAAATCCGGCTATGAGAGCGACAGCGATACCATAGAAGTCCTGTACCAGCCAAAGGTGCTGGAAATAAGTGCCCCGTTAGTAGTGGACAGGGGCGAGACCATTGTCATATTAGTAACTTGTGAGGGTAAAAGCGTCAGTGGTGTAACGGTTATGTTCGGCAGCAATGACCTGGGGACAACCCCTGCAAGCGGAAATATTACCCACACACCTGACCAGATAGGTACCCATACGATCACTGCTTCCAAATCAGGGTACCAGGACGCTTCAAAGGATATTGATATCACAGACCCGGGTGCAAGACTTGTATATTCGAACCTGAGTATCGAGCCCAAACGTGTGCAGCCGGGAGAGAATGTAAACATCACGGTAGAAGCAGCCAATTTCGGCACGCTCCGTGATGCAGATACAATGACCCTAAAAGTAAATGGTAAAGAAGTAGTGACAAGAGACCTGGTCCTTGGTCCCGGTGAGATCATGACGATCGATTTTACAATGAACAGGTCCAAGCCCGGCACATACCTGGTCGAGGTTGATGGGCGAAGTGATACTTTCAAGGTTATAGGTAGTGAGATCAGTCCCATACTCGTAGTAATACTGGCAATCCTTGCCATACTTTCAACTACGGCTATTGCCTATAGCTTTTCCCAGGGCACACTGTCATTTGATATCATAATAGGCAAGGCCCAGGCTTTTGAACGGTCTTTAAGGCGCCTGATAGAGAAATAATCGAAAATTAAAAGAACAATGAAAGGGAAGAACGTTTCATTCTTCCTTTTCTTCCATACCCATAACATCAAACAGCATCTTGACAACTGCCTCTTCTGCCAGTTTCATCAAGGTCGTTTTATCCTTTGTACCACTTAACACGCCCAGAGGTATCTGTGCTCCCGCAGAAGTAGCGTGTCCACCTCCATGCTCTTCTCCAAAGGCATCACGCATGATCTCACCGATATTGACCCTGACATCCTTACTCCTTCCTGAAACGTGGATGGATTCCTCGGTGAGCCCGAAAATAATTGTTGTGGTAACGCCTTCAAGGTTCAGCAAGTAGTCTGCTGCCTGGGGTAGAGCATCCCGGTTCCTGATCAGTCCAACATTGGAAATAAGGTAACTGCCAGTGACCTGCCTGTTCTGGATGGCATAGCCCATAATGTCAAGGGTCTCAGTTGACATGGACGGGGTCTCGATCTGGCTTAATATATCGTGATCCACAAGGGGGTATAGGAATGCTGCTGCTTCAAGATCAGACTGGGTGGTATTCTTCTTGAATTCATTGGTATCCACCCTGATACCATAAAGGAGTGCTGTTGCCAGTTCGCTGCTGAAATTGATATGAAGTTCCTTTAAATAGAGAGCCATTATGGTTGCACTGGCACCTATATCGGGTTGGATATCAATAAAATCGGCTTTCACTTCAGATATGTTAACTGGATGATGGTCGATCACTATATTGATCTTGGTACCGGACGGTACTAGATTGTTTATGCCTGGTATGGCGCATTCAAAAAGGGCAATATTGGAGAACTCTGAGAGGTCGTATTTTTCCATCCGCTCAATGTCTATATTCAGGAGATTTACAAAGGCTTTGTTTTCCTGGTGCCCGATTTTACCGTGATAAAGGATCTCGGATTCAACGCCCACACTTTTGGCGATCTCACTTAATGCCATGGCACCTGACATAGCATCAGGGTCAGGGTTGTTATGCATTACAATGGCAAGTTTCCTTCCATCCATTTTTTCAATACATCTCGTGAGTTCGCGGGCCTTCTTAAGGCTGGCTGCTCTTGTTACTGACTGGACTATAACATTGGCAGCAGCTCGTACAGGCAGCATGGCCGAATCCACACCGGCTGCCTCAAGTTTATCTTTGTTATTCTGGTCAATGGCCCTGGAAACCGTATATACATCGGGTTTTAATTTTTTAATATGGGCAAGAGCTTTCAGGTTTGCCTTGCCGTCTGAACTTAAAATAAAGGCTACTTCAAGGCGGGGCATATCCAGTGCATTTATCGTTTCGAACTCACTGATATCACCTATCTCTACATCATATCCCTGTTCTTTCAGGGTTTCGGCTTTACTGGCATCTTTTTCAATAAATATCAGGCTTATATCGCGATCGTCCAGTTCCTTTGCTACTGCAATCCCCATACCTCCACTGCCAAGGATTGCGTAAAGGGGTTTTGTTTTTACTTCTTTGATAGTTACCTCTTCGAGAGGTGTGTCCGGGGTAGATTCGTCTTCGATAAAAAGACCTCCAATAATCTTAGGTCTTAGTTTATAAGTTCATAAAGATTAACTTAACCATTTAGCAGACCAAACTTTTATCCCGATTCAGAATGGTATATCGTCCAGTTATTATGCATGATACATTAATAGAACAGGCAAGGAGAGGGAATACAACCCCCGAAATAAGCAAAGCCGCCCATAAAGAGGGAATCAAAACCGACAGACTTACCACCCTGGTGGCACAGGGCAAAGTGGTTATCCCGAAAAATATATTGCATGAACACGTCCGGCCGGTGGCAGTGGGAGAGTGTGTTTCTACAAAGGTGAATGCAAATATCGGCACATCCAGGGCCCATGCTGATGTGGATGAAGAGGTGCAAAAAGCCAGGACCGCAGTTAAGTACGGTGTCGATGCGGTCATGGACCTCTCAACCGGTGATGATATCGATGAGGTAAGGCGCAGGCTGATTAAGGAGATAGATGTGCCCATAGGCACAGTACCCATATACCAGGCAGCCAGCAATTGCACCTCAGTTCCTGATATGACCACGGACGACATGTTTAATGCCATCCGGCGACACGTTGAGGATGGAGTGGACTTTATCACCGTCCATGCCGGAGTTACACTGAATGCACTTGATCAGTTAAGATCCCACGGCAGGATACTTAATATTGTCAGCCGGGGCGGGTCGTTCCTGGCATCATGGATGATGCACAACGATCGTGAGAATCCCTATTATGCAGAGTTCGACTACCTGCTTGATATTGTAAAGGAATACGATGTCACCCTAAGCCTGGGTGATGGCATGAGGCCCGGATGTATAGCAGATGCTTCGGATGGTGCCATGTTCCAGGAAGTCATCACCCTGGGAGAACTGGTGAGAAGGTCAAGGGATGCAGGAGTACAAAGCATGGTGGAAGGACCCGGGCACGTACCTTTGGATGAGATCATTTCAGGCGTAAGGTCGATCAAACACATCTGTGATGATGCTCCCCTATACCTGTTGGGGCCGCTGGTCACAGACATTGCCCCTGGCTATGACCATTTTACGGCCGCCATAGGCGGTGCTGTGGCAGGGACGGCGGGAGCCGACTTTCTGTGCATGACCACACCCTCCGAGCATCTGGCACTGCCGAATGCAGAGGATATCAGGGAAGGTGCCGTGGTCACCAGGATCGCTGCCCATGCCATAGATCTGGTAAAAGCGGGACAGCGGCAGCGTGCAAGGGATATGGATAATAAAATGGCAAATGCCAGGCGTGAACTGGACTGGGAGAAGCAGCTAAACCTGGCGATCGACCCTGAGCGGGCAATCAGTATACACTCAAGGTGCAAGGACGTAGAAACCTGCAGCATGTGCGGCGAACTATGCTCCATCAAGATCATGCAAAAAGCGATGGAAAAGAAATGAACACTTGAATCTGGTTAGCCCCGTTGTTATTTTCTTTGCTCAGATCCTTGTTATCCTTTTTTTTGCATATCCTTGTTATTCCTGCTTATTCTTATATGAGCGCACACCCAGAACAACCACTATCAAAAGTACAACAACAAACCCTATCCAGAGCACGTTCTTGAATTTTTCGGCAGTTGACACTACCGGCAAGGTTTCCACCTGTATCTTGATATTATCAGAAATCCTGTCGTGACCGTCCACATCCTCGTACTTGATCTCACTGTTTATGCCATACATCTTGGGTGTGGCCGTCTCATCCACTTTCAGGTTGAATCTGGCAAGGGCACTTTCACCAGGTGCCAGTGAGCCGATAAATGCCTGGTCATCTGTGGTGCTGAATGGATCAGATGCACTGATCCTCACCGTTGCATCAGTAACAGGCAGCTCACCCACATTTTTGTACGTGACACATAATAGACTTTCCTCACCTGCCACCATGTTACCGCTGATTTCCACTACTTCGAAATCGGCTTCATCCTTAACCATTACCGGTAATGTAAGGTTCTGGCTCTTGACCTCGTACCACAGCCCCACTTCAAGATCGGTCACACCCAGGTCGGTATCATTCTCACCGCTGATCTGGACATTTTCCTGGTATCCGTATAACAGGCTCAACATAAGCGGATGCACACCTGCCCTGGCATTTTTGGCAATCTCTATGGTGAATTGGACCGGCTCTTCGGTTTGCTGGCCTGATACCAGTGAACCTGCCTCCTGGGGTCCGGTCTTTACTTTAACTTCAGGGTCGAGGGATATGAGAACAGCCACAATACCAATAGCCGTGGTCTTTTGCGCTTCGTAGCTCATCTCGGTCTGCTGCAGTTTTATTTCAAGGTCAACACCAGGATCTACACTGTTTTCAGACTTGAAACCGGTGATCAGTCCCCGGTTCATAAGATTGATATTCACAGTTACAGTGTCCCCTCTGTAAAATTCTCCGTCCCCAAGCAGGGATGCACTGATATTAGGTCCACCGTATACTGTATAGTAGTTATCACCTATATCGAAATATTCCGGGAACGCCGCCTGTGCAGGCACAGTTAAAATCAGTAGTGATGTAACGGCAAACAAAATCATCTGAACATCTTTTTTGTAATTCATGCCTGTTCCTCTAATTCCTCAAATTCTTATATTTATTCATATTTCTTAAGATTTCGTAAAACATTCACGACAAGATATAATAGCAATACCATGACTCCAAATACTGAAAGCATGAATACCCCGATCTTTTCTTCAGCTTCCCTGAGAGGTACACTCACTTCAAGGTTGTCGGATAATGTAATTTCTCCCTGTTCATCATAATACTTTATTTCGCTATCAATACCGTAGGTTTTAATTACGGCATTGGAATCTGCAAGAATGTTAAATCTTGCAGTCTGGCTCTCACCAGGCGCCATGGTACCCAACCGCACAACCGACTGCTCGATACTTAGCGGGCGCATCACAACCATCCTGATAGTGGCATCTTCGGCTGTGACCTCGCCTGTATTCCTGTAAGTAACATCAATGGCCTGTTTCTCGCCAGCCACAAGGTTGCCTGAGATTTCTGTCACTTCGAATCTCGGAGATGCCTTTACATAGACGGGGATGAGCAAGGTCTTGTTGGCACTGGTGTAATAGGTAATGTGGTCCATACCAGTAAGACCAAGACGCACCACGTTTTTGGTCATACGTACCTGGCGCTGGTACTCGTATGATATGGGTAGCTGAAGGTAATAAACACCTGCTGGTGCCTTATTTGATATAGTGATAGTAAAAGTCAGCGGATCTTCTGGCATTTCCCCTGGAAAAAGGGATTCCATTGTCTGGATACTGGTATCCGGTTTTACTTCAATATATGGTGTCCCGGATATCATTTCTGCTTCAATTCCCACTGCTGTGGTGCGGCGCGTTTCATATTCCAGTTCTTTCAGGGAAAGGGAATGGTCACCTTTGTCAGTTCCTACGCTGGTGTCATATTTAAAGCCGTAGATGGCGCCTTTGTTTACAAGGTTTATTTTAAGATGCACGGTCTCACCCCGCTCAAATTCAGGGTCACCAAGCAACGAGCCATATATGTCAGGAGTGCCAAAGCTGTCATAATAGTTCGTAGAAAAGACATAATTTGGGAGTAACAGGTCTGAAGTATCTGTATCTGCTGCAGCTGGCAACATATTGCCAGCTAACGTAGACAGCACAAGTACTACCGTAAATGCTGAAAATAATAACATTCTCCCCATACCTGCACGATCACGTTCCTGGTTCATTGAGTATCCACATCCGGTGAATTGAATATAAATCTATCCCTCTGCCTGGTATTATTAGTATGGACTGCATTTTTCCTCTCCCGCCACTCATCCAGCTTCACGATAACGGCAGGAAATACCATAAAGGTCGCAAGTAGTGCCAGTGCCACATCCATCACTGTCACAAGACCAAAGTTGCTGTTCATGGAAAATGGCGAGGCTATAAGTGCAGAAAAACCAAACAGGGTGGTAAGACCTGATGCGACTATAGCCTTTCCGATCTTGGCACTTGCAGCATACATTGCCTCAGCCGGGTCTGCACCTTTATCCTTTTCTTCATAGTACCTTTCCATCATCAGTATGGCATATTCCGAACCCACCCCCAGGATCAGGGCTCCCAGGGTGGCGGTCATGGGTGTATATTCCAGGCCAGTGAAATACATGATACCGCCCGCCCATCCGATCACCATGAACATGGTGATAACAGGGGTAATGGCCTTAAGCCAGTCCCGGTATATCACAAGTAAGCCTGCAAACACCAATATAAGCCCGGTGAGGGTCATTGCCACCCGGCCTGAAGTTAGTGCCCTTAAAACTGTGGTAAACACCACCGAATTCCCGGTTATTGTCACTTCCACTCCCGGCGGAGGGGACATCCATGCAATATCCTCCTGTACAATGCCTATTAATTCCCTGACGCCTGTTAAGCCGATATCACCGATGGCATTTCCTATGCCAAAGTCCAGCAGCAGCATATTCTTGCCGTGAACGTAGCGGTCCTTTTGCATTGGCGGTACCTGCTGGTACAATCGCTTTATATCGGCGCTGTTATCAGGTATGGTACCCCCGTTCATTGATTTAATAATGGGTACAATGCTCGATGCATCGTATATGTGCGCCCTTCTTTCAACTTCGTGTTCGCTGAATTCATCCATCCACCTGAGTACTTCGGGGTCAGCCGAATCATCCACTTTTATTATAACGTTCAAGGCATCGGTCCCACCTATGATGTCGCCCAGATGGGTTAAATCGATAAGTGCGGGCATATCCTGGGGCACAAAAGTTTGAACATCAGTCTGGATGGGGACGAACGAGTCTACATACAGGCCGGAAAAACACATCAGCCCTGCAATCACCAGGACTAGGATGGGATGTTTTATTGAAATGGCAGTAGTCTTTTTCAGGAATTGTTCGATCTTGCTATCCTCCTGACCAGAGCTTGCAATTGGTGAAGGCTGTTTTAATTTAGGGGAGTTACTGTTGAGTTTATTGTGCTTATTATGGTTAATGTGGCCATTTCTGTTATTTTTCTTTTTTATGAGGGTATCAAGTCCATATATTACAGTCACACCCACAAACAGCGAGGATAAAAAGCACATGATTATACCGATTAGCAGCAGTTTTCCGAAATCCTGGATCATGGGGACAGATGAGGTGAAAAGTGAAAAGAAGCCAAGTCCGGTAATTGTCACTGCGATAAGCACTGCCGGGCCGGTGTGTTTGATGGTCTCGATAACAGCCTGTGCTTCATCCTCGCCCCGTTCCAGTTCTTCTTCTATCCGGTTATGGAACTGGATGGCGTAATCTATTCCAAGCCCGATAAGTATTGGGAATGCTGACATGGAGACCATGCTGAGGGGAATTCGCAGATATCCCATGGCTCCAAAGGTGTAGATGATACCAAGAAGTACAATGGGGAGGGGCAGGAGTTTCCAGCGGACATGCCGAAACACCAGGTACAGCACTACTAGCATGAGCATTGCCGATATCATTAGCAGTGAACCCATGCTTGTTGTCATCTCATTGTTCATTGCAATCATGAATGCCGGGTCCCCGGTCACGATGACATCATATGAAGGTGGAAAACCAGATTGTTCAACTGCTTTCTCGGTTTCGCGCAGTATCTCGATCTTTTCGTTATCGGTGGAGTCCCCTGCCATTTCCACCCATATTATGGTATGGGTATCATCAGGGATGAGCATGCCAATGTCGGATGACCGGCTTGCTATGATGGATTGTATCTCCACCTGGCTGTCGGGTATTATGTGCTGGCCTGTCATCTGGTAGTTAGTATCTTTGATAACCGATGCCGCACTGGCAGTTCCCACCACCCCGGGCATGGTCTTTACTTGCTGGTGAAGCCTGTCAACTGCTTTTAGCAACTCGGGTTTTGTAACGTCTCCGCCCTCGACAAGTACGGCTATTGATTCGGTTGCAAAAATTCTCAGGTATAGGTGGTCATAGTCCTGGTACAGTTTTGAAGTTTTTTCTACAAAGGTTTCTGTGCCCGAGGCCATTTCGATGTTCTGTGCACCGTGTATTGAAATCACTATGAGGAGTATTGCTAACAGGACAATTGGTAAGGTATTGTTTTCGATAAAAATGCCTAATTTGCGAAATGTGTCCTTTATGGTTGGTTCACCTTCGGTTGAAAACTGTTGATATTACTTGTACGATGTTCGATTAATAGAACACTGTAATTGTTATGAATATATAAATAAATTATGAAAATATGTGAAAATGTGAAAAACAGACTAATTTTAACAATTCATACTCTAAAACTCAATTGAAGACGAATCACCAATATTTAATGAATTATGTTTCCCCATAAGGTTGGTATCATCACCAATAATAGACGATTGCAGGTTCACCTTTGAGATATGCGTTCTGGACCCGATGACACTGTTTGATATAATGGAATTCTCAATGATCGTATCACTTGCAATAGAAGCATGAGGCCCTACAACCGAATTCACTACCCTGACATTATTCCCGATAGCCACCGGATGTATAATTACCGAATCAACGATATCATAGGTGCCATTGGAATTTTCCTTCTCGTCCAGCAGCACCCGGTTCGTCTCAAGGAGGGACGCGGCATGACCGCAATCGTACCAGCTTGACACGGTAAAGGTCTTGAACCTGCTACCGCGCTTGATCATCTCCTGCAGTGCATCTGTCAACTGGTACTCCCCCCGCGTCCTGATGTTATTTTCAAGCATCCAGTCCAGTACATCGAATAACATCGGGGTATCCTGGATAAAGTACACACCCGCAATACCCAGGTTCGATGCCGGGTGTAAAGGTTTTTCCTCCAGGTGTTTAATACACGATGATTCAGCTTCCAGTTCGACAATACCGTATTTTTCCGGTTCGTCAACTTCCCTTACTCCGATAGAACCGGAACAATGCCCGTTATTTTTATGCTGCTTATAGAAATCCAGGTACCCGGCTTTGAATATCATATCCCCCAGGGCGATCATGATATCAGAATCACCTACTACTTCCCTGGTCAAATATATGGAGTGACCGAGCCCCTGTCTTTTATTCTGTTCAATATACTGTATGTTGAATATATCGTTGTAATGCTCATCCACATACGATATCAGCTGATCCTTTCTGTACCCGACGATCAGTATGACCTCTTCAGGTTCAAGCTCGATCATCCGGTCCAGGATATGGCCGATAATGGGCTTGCCGGCAATATATACCATAGGTTTTGGCTTGGTGTGGGTATGAGGGAAAAGGCGTGTTCCAGTGCCGGCAGCGGGTATGATCACTTTCATGGTTATCTTTCAAGCATTGGTTGAAGAGTTTTTAGATTCTTGGTATAAAATTAAACTAAATGTATATATAACCAGTGGAATTTGTGGAAATGGAAATAAAAACAAGAATATTCCCGCATCAATAACCACTATTGAATCAGGAATGTTTTTAAACTATTAGAGTTACATAAATTATTGAGTTCGGTTTCTATGACATTTGTGTTCCAAAATTCTAAAGAGATGCCTGTACAAAAAAACTTCATAGATGACCTGAACAATTTCCTTGATCTCATCGAGAAAATACTCCCAATTGAAAACAAGGCCATTGAGTTAAACAGCCAGATAAAAACGGAAGAGGAAAGGTTTGAAAAAGAATCGTCAGGAATGACTAAATTCAGCAATGAACTGAACGATTCCCTTGAGAAACTTTCTAAAAATTATCCACTGGAACCTGTTGAGAAGTGCAAGATAAAAATCAATGAAACAAGTGCAGCTTGTATTGAAAAACAAAAGGAACAGATGAAGATCGCCCTGGATGACCTCACCCGCCGCTCAAAAGATGAAGTTGGCCAGATGGCAGAGCAGATACGCACAGAGCTTGAACCGTTCTTATGGTCCAGGATCTATAATGTGAATAAGACACAGCTTATCACTACCAGCACTGAAAAGGTGAATGGGAGCATTACGATGAACATCAATGGTCTCTCATATAATTATGATGTCACCTACAATGAAGTTCCATTGCAGGTAAAGAAATTCATTGATGAAATATCCATCCCGGTTTGGTCAAAGAGCGGCCTGATCCATAAAGAGGACAGGATCAAGAACCTGGACATGTCTGAATATATCATTAAAAGAATCTATAATAATGATGATTTCCAGCTGGACCTGGAAAATAAAAAGGGTACAAAAAAAGTCAATATCAAGGTCCCTGGAGAGATAAAACATGCCAGTATCATGTATATTGATGAGGCGGCAACAGATATCACATCCAGTGAAGACCTGTTACCACAGGTTAATTTTTATAAGCTGGGAGAACTTATCCAGGGCATAAAGGAATATGTTGATAATGAGGCAAACATAGTTTCAAAGACCCTTACATCTGTAGAAATCGATGAAAAGAATGCCATTGCAAGTAACGAAATTTTCGATTCTATTAAGATCATTACTTCCCAGTATGGGGAGATAGTTACTGAAATATTAAATAATGGGTTCACAAAAGAAGAAATTGTCATTAAGGAAATTATTAAAGATGGAACCCGCAATGAGATTTTTATTAGTGTTGATGAAATATCAAACCGGCTTTCTGCCCTGGGTGGAGATGGACTGGAACTGATAGACCTGTTAAACCTGCAATAATTAATTGGTGTCATATTTGTTCTTTATCAGGCAATTCCAACCAGAGGATTTCAATGATGTTATTGAAATAGAACGGCAGGTTTTCTGTGAACATGACCCTTATGTTTATATGGAATTGTATGAAAGTGTGCCAGATGGGTTCTTTGTGGCCACAATGGATGGGGAAACCATCGGATATGTGGTTGGTTTCATCTCAATTCCGATAAGGGGCAGGGTTTTTACCCTGGCTGTGAAGGAAAAGTACAGGAGTATGGGGGTCGGTACGCAGTTAATGGATAAAATATGCGCAACCCTAAAAAATAATAGGTCAGATGAGGCCACCCTGGAGGTCAGGATAAGCAATATCCCTGCCCAGCATTTCTACCTGAATCGGGGATTTGTACCTGCATGGGTCGAGCGGGGATACTACACTGACGGCGAAGATGCCCTGATCATGAAAAAAGAACTTTAGCAGCTCATATGGTAATCAGACATGTCCGGTCCTGAGAATATATATTACCAGCCCCATCCCTAATATACCGGCAACCAGAAAACCGAACAGACCAAGTGCAGATATTCCCCATATATGGGGTTCTATCCCTGTCTGGATGATAAGGGCCGAGCCTATTATTAAAGCCGACAGGATCATGCTGAATGACAACCGGTTACTGCTCACATCCAATCCGGTAATTATCCTGTTCAGCCCATGATGCTCAAATTGTATAGTCATATACCCTTTTTCTGCGTAATCGAGGATATGCGATATCTGCCTCGGCATCTTGTGCATATAACGCACCAGGTTTGAAGCATCTTTCACAGTATTTTTAAAAACAATATCGGGACGCATGCGCTTTTTTATCAGCTTTTTAGCATAAGGTTCGATTAGCACACTGATATTGAAATCCGGCACCATCTGCATCCCGAACCCCCCTATGGTTATAAGCCCCTTTGAAAGCAGGGCAATGTTTGAAGGTACCATTGCCTGGTGCCGCCGTAAAAGTGCCATTATTTCACCTATTACTAGACCGCAGTCGAGCTGTTTCAGTGACCTGCCGTAATATTTATCAAGCAGGTCAAGCAGGTCCAGTTTCAATGCAGGTATATTTACATTTTCTGAGGTAATGCCAAAGTCATAACTGATCTCGATAAACCGGTCAATATCATACTCGGTCATTGCAATAAGCACATCCACAAGCGCATTCTTGACATCATCCGTGATATGCCCGACCATTCCGAAATCAAGTAATGCAATGCGTCCGTCTTCCATTACGAGTACGTTACCCGGATGGATGTCAGCATGAAAAAACCCGTCTTCAAATACCTGTTTTAAGAATGCCTTTGCACCTGCATCGGCAATACTTTTCTTATCATACCCCATAGCATCAATAGCATCAAAATCGGTTGCCTTGACACCTTTGATATACTCAAGTGTCAGCACATGCTCGCCTGTACGGTCCCAATATACTTTCGGGATATAGATGTGAGGGTCGTTCCTGAAATTGTGAAAAAAGCGGTCTGTGTTCTGCGCTTCCAGATTGTAATCCAGTTCCCTGTGGATCGACCTTGAAAACTCATCGACCAGCTGGGTCGGTCTGTATAATTTTGCATTTTGTATATGTTCCTCTACAAACCCTGCAAAACTGTACATGAGATCAAGATCAGCATCAATAACTTTTTTAATATCCGGACGCTGGACTTTTACGATAACATCGGTATTGTCATGGAGCCGGGCCCTGTGTACCTGACCAATGGACGCAGCGGCAATGGGCTTTGTATCAAAGGACATGAACAGGTCTTCAATGGATGCGCCCAGGTCTTGTCGTATCATATTTTCTACATCAGTAAAATCAAAGGGAGCAACCGTATCCTGTAATTTTTCAAATTCCTTTGTATACTCAATGGGAATAAGGTCCGGTCTCATGCTCAATATCTGTCCCAGTTTTACATAGGTGGGTCCAAGTTCTTCAAGGACGCTGCGTGCCCTTTCAGGTCCGCTTAATTCTCCTTTATATCTCTGTGCCCTCATCTTTGAGCGTATAGACTGAAGCGGCTTGAGTCCTAACTGGTTGACGATGTGGTCGAACTCATAGTTCAGGAGAGTATCCACTATCCTGGTGTATCTTTTAGCTACCTCATATCTACGAAATCTTATGAACCGCACTGCGACCAACTTCTTGTTAGTTAATAAATAATTTATTATTTAACAGATAATTTGTTTGTACATTTATAAATCTACCCCGGCGACCCGTGACGACCTGTGATCACCCGGCATAAGCACGACAAGCAAGAGGGCAGACAAGGCCGCTGCTGCACCGCCGTAGATAAAGGGGGCAGACGGGCCGAGAATATCCCATAAAAGACCGGCAATGATACTGGCGAATAGCATCATGAACCCTGAAGCGCCATGGTATATCCCCAGGGCAGTTGCTCTTTTATCTGATGGGACCAAATCCACAACATAGGCTTTTCCAATGCCTTCTGTAAGTGCTTCGTACAGACCATAGAATATGAAAAGCAGCCAGATGTATATACTGTGCTGTACCCATGCAAATCCAAAGTACACAATCCCGAATACTACAAAACCGGCACTCATTATATTCCGCCGCCCCCACCGGTCTGAAAGTGTGCCCAGCGGAAATGCGCCAAGGGAAGATACAATATTGAACAGGACGTAACTCATTATTACCATATACAGGGAAAAACCAAGATTTTCGGCCCGCAGGATCAAAAACACATTGCTTGAGTTACCCAGTGCGAAAATAGCTGTTATTAAGAGGAATACTTTATAGTCCCTGCCAAAATCAGATATCTTGAACGATATCCGTTCAGTTACCGGACGCTTGCGTTCTGATATAAAAAAGGTGACGAGCAGGATGCTGAGCAGTCCGGGTATGAAGGCGACAAGGAATACCAGCCGGTAGTTGTCACCTGATAGGTAGAGTATCCCGAGCGCGATGAGCGGGCCTGCAACGGCACCGATGGTATCCATGGACCTGTGCAGTCCGAAGGAGCGGCCCCTGTGTGCGGCATCAGAGGAATCTGCTATCAGGGCATCCCGGGCCGAGGTACGAAGTCCTTTGCCTGTCCGGTCCATGAGCCTGGCGACCAGTACCAGGGGCCAGCCGTATGCCAGTGCCATGAGGGGTTTTGAGATTGCCGAGATGCTGTATCCGGCAACCACGAATGGTTTGCGCTTTCTGGTCTTATCCGAATACCAGCCCGATACCACTTTCAGGATATTGGCCGTGCTTTCGGCGGCTCCTTCGATAAGCCCGACCAGTACCATGGGTGCACCCAGTACCAGGGTGAGGAAGAGGGGGACTATTGGGTAGAGCATCTCGCTGGCGATATCAGTGAACAGGCTGACCAGGCCCAGGATGAATACGTTCTTCTTGATGCCCTTTATCAGGAAATCGGGTTCTTTTTTGGGTGTCATTTGGATGGTAGTTATAAGCAATTCCCCAGCTTAATTATATTTCTTTCTTCTAATTCATACACAAATAAAATGGTATTTATATCTGAAAAAGTAAATAAAGTAAGGTTCAAGTTCTTACATCATAAAGGAAATAAAAATGGCAATAAAGAAAAGTGAATTATACAGCTCTCTCTGGAAAAGTTGTGACGAGTTAAGAGGTGGGATGGATGCCTCGCAATACAAAGACTATGTCTTGGTATTGTTGTTTATAAAATATGTATCAGATAAATACGCAGGTGAAAAGTATGCTCCAATTGCAATTCCTGAAGGTGGAAGTTTCAAGGACATGGTTTCCCTGAAAGGTAAAAAAGACATCGGTGAAGGCATTAATACCATCATTGCAAAGCTGGCAGAAGCCAATGAGTTGAAAGGTGTAATTGATGTAGCTGATTTTGACAATTCAGACAAGCTTGGCAAAGGCAAGGAAATGGTTGACAGGCTCTCGAATCTCGTGGGCATATTTCAAAACGAAAGCCTTGATTTCAGCAAGAACAAAGCCGAAGGTGACGATATTCTGGGCGATGCATATGAATATCTGATGCGTCATTTTGCGACTGAATCGGGTAAAAGCAAGGGGCAGTTTTATACCCCTGCCGAAGTGTCTCGAATAATTGCAAAAGTTATTGGTATTAGCCATGCGAAAAGCCAGGACCAAACCATTTACGACCCTACCTGTGGCAGTGGTTCGTTGTTGCTAAAAGCTGCTGATGAAACACACCAAGGTGTTACCATCTATGGACAGGAGAGGGATAATGCAACGGCTGCATTGGCTAAAATGAATATGATTTTGCATGCCAATCCAACGGCAGAAATTTGGCAAGACAATACACTTTCAAATCCTTATTTCAAGAATCCGGACGGAACGCTAAAAACCTTTGATTTTGCAGTTGCTAATCCTCCCTTTTCTGACAAAGCATGGAGTAATGGCTTTGACCCGTTAAATGATTTATATGAGCGCTTCAAGGGTTATGGTGTACCACCGGCCAAGAATGGCGATTATGCTTTTTTATTGCATCTCGTCCGTTCACTTAAAAGCAAAGGCAAGGGTGCGATTATTTTGCCACATGGGGTGCTCTTTCGTGGTAATGCCGAGGCTGAAATACGCAAGAATATCATTCGCAAAGGTTTTATCAAAGGCATTATCGGCTTGCCTGCAAACCTTTTTTATGGCACGGGTATTCCTGCCTGTATCATTGTAGCTGATAAAGAAAATGCCGATAGCCGCAAAGGCATTTTTATGATAGATGCCGGCAAGGGTTTTATGAAAGACGGCAACAAGAACCGCTTGCGTGAGCAGGATATCCATAAGATTGTGGATTTATTTAACAAACAGGCAGAAGTCCCCAAATACTCCCGCATGGTATCTGTGGAGGAGATCGAACGAAACGAGTACAACCTGAACATCCCCCGTTATATTGATAGCCAGGAAGCTGAGGACATACAGGATATTGAGGCGCATTTGCTTGGTGATATTCCAAAGCAGGATATTGATGATCTGGATAACTACTGGCAGGTGTATCCAACGCTTAAAGATGCGCTGTTCACCATAAGCTCAAGAGAAGGATATGTTACGTTAAAAATACCACAGGAAGAGATCAAGCATATTATATTTTCGCACCCTGAATTTGCAGACTATACCCGGGAGATAGATGCCGCTTTTAAAACGTGGAAAGGTGAATGGATACCTATACTGAAAACTCTGGATGTTGATGCCAAACCAAAAGAAGTGATACACAAATTATCGGAATCCATACTCGCTTCATTTGCAGATAAAGACCTTATCGACCAGTATGATATTTATCAGCATCTTATGACTTATTGGATGGAGACTATGCAGGATGATGTTTACCTGATCTCTACAGATGGCTGGAAGGCTGAATTATCACGTGTAAACGGAAAGAAGGATGAATGGGATAGTGAACTGGTGCCCAAGCAATTGGTAATCAACCGGTATTTTGCCGATGACAAAAAAGCTATTGAGCAACTGGAAGCTGATCGTGATGACATTAGCCGCCAGATGGAAGAAACGGAGGAAGAGCACAGTGGCGAAGAGGGTTTGCTGGAGGATGTCAAATCTGACAAGGGCAAGATCAGTAAAGGCAATGTGCAAAAGCGTATCAAAGTGATCAAGAACGATGCGGTTGCTGATGATTTCGAAGAACTGAATGTATTAGAGGCGTATTTGAGGTTGATCGATAAAGAGGCAAAGGCAAAGAAACAAATTAAAGATACCCAGAAGGCGCTGGATAATAAGGTAATTGATAGGTACAAGGTATTCACAGAAGAGGAGGTCAAAAACCTTGTTGTGGACGATAAGTGGATGGCTAACATTAGTGGGGATGTAAAGTCCGAAATGGAACGTATCTCACAACGACTTGCCCAGCGCATCAAAGAGCTGGCAGAACGCTATGTTACGCCTATGCCAAAACTGAATGCAAATGTGGGTGAACTGGAAATAAAGGTGAACAGTCATCTTGAGAAAATGGGTTTTGATCTTTGATCATCAAATAAAGGAATAGCAGTTATGCCAAAAGATAAAAAATCAACAATCAAAGTGCAGGGTACAGCCATTAC
>CBDUUM010000016.1:0-18206 GCA_965370445.1 uncultured Methanosarcinales archaeon | reverse complement strand
GAGTTTCCAACACACGAAGTTAACATCTTAATTTCCTTAAATTTTGTGCATACGTCGCACTTTCCGCAGGTAAATCCCAAAAGTGAATCTTTTTCTTAAATAAAAAATGATGCCGCATGAGTACGGTTTTCAAAATATGCTCACAAATGGTTTAGAATGATGTATGTCAATTTTCTACCAAAGTTTGCAAATTGTATACTAAAACAGGATCTCTCCAACATTGAGTGGTCGAATATTGTCATCTCATCATGCACATATGTATGTACAGTATAAATATAATATGTAATGGATATTCAAAACCGATATCAGGAAAAATGTTTAAAATTTTCATATACCTGCGGAAAGTGCGATACGTACATGGAAATCCACATATTTCACCGAAAGTTCACCAAAAACGTGTTTGAAAGCACAAATTACAACATTTTTCGTGCCCCCTCCGAATTGATTTGCCCCCTTAATCCCGTTTTTCAGTTTTTCCTTCCAGTTTTTACCTTCCCTTTTCACAAACCCATCAATCTTCCCAATATTATGCACAATACACATCATCAGAAATTCCACATTTGCTTTTTCCTTCCCCCTTAAAAGAAACTCCCTACTTCGAGAACGTGTTTTTACTCTATCAGGTAAGGAGATTTGATTATTCTATTATGGAAGGTGTCAATACATCGTGACCTACTTATGTGGACCATCCTCTCCTGGTTGCCCCTCCCACTCTGCTCCATCCGCCCTCTACGGTTTTCTTTTCTTCCACAGTCCACTTTTCACACATGACATAAATACCAATAAAATTGCATAAAAGCGCAATACATAAATAACCGGACATACAAGATAATCTTTATGAACCGGTTTATTAACAGGGGCATAGAAATTGATTTCCTTGAAAAAAAATACAGATCACAAGGCTCCCAGTTTATAGTCCTCTATGGCAGACGACGGGTCGGGAAAACCGAATTAATAAAGCAATTCTGCAAGGATAAAAATTCCATTTACCTCCTTGCTGATAAAAGGGGTACATTGCTGAACCTGGAAACATTCGCTGAGAAAGCAGCAGACCATTTCGGTGACGTAACACCACGAGTGGAAAACTTCTATGACCTTTCAAAATACCTTGTGCGCCAAATAGGCGATGAAAAATACATCATTGTTATCGACGAATTTTCATATCTTATAGAACGGGATGACACAATACCATCAGTCTTCCAGGTGATGTGGGACGAATACTTAAGCGGAAAGGACATAATGTTGATACTTTGCGGTTCATCAGTTTCGATGATGGTAGACGGTACACTCACACAAAAATCACCATTATACGGAAGACGGACGGGCCAGTGGATGCTTGAACCCTTCAAAGCATACCATATACCCCAGTTCCATGAACAAATTGATGTTACAAAAGGCATTGAATTCTACAGCATCCTTGGCGGGGTGCCGTTGTATATACTTGAGTTTGACCCTGAAATGGATGCCTTCAAAAATATCGATGAACATATCCTGGCAAAAGGTGAATTCCTGCATGAAGAAGTGGAGACATTACTGAAAGAAGAATTGAAAGAATACTACCTGTATATCTCCATATTCGAAGCAATTGCAAAGGGCAGGACCAGACTTGTTGAAATTTCCGATTATTCGAAGATACCGCAAAAGGACCTTCCAAAATATGTGGGAACCTTGATGAAACTTGAACTGATTGGTAAAGAATACCCAGTGACTGAAAAGATTCGCAGCAAGAAAACACGGTATTATATCAAAGATAACTTTTTTAGGTTCTATTTCAGGTATATCCACCCGAACCGGACTGAGATAGAATCAGGGAATGCTGATAAAGTGCTAAAATTAATAGAAAAGGATTTTGATATGTTTGTAGCTGCTGAATTTGAAAATATTGTTAAGGACCAGTTCAAAAGCCATGATGCAGGTGTCAAATTGCCGTTCTCATTTAACAGGATTGGCAGGCAGTGGGGGAAGATAAAAGGTGCTCCAAAGGGGCAGAACACGTATGAGATAGATATAGTTGCCTTAAACGATGATACCGGGGATATTGCGTTTATAGAATGCAAATGGAAGAGTCTCAGTGAGAGAAATGCGCTTGATATCCTTAACGACCTGAAGAGTAAATCTGTTTTTGTCCTGTGGAATAATGAGATGCAAAAGGAGTACTTCGGTCTTGTTGCAAAAAGGATCGAAGGGAAGGATGCACTTCGGAAGAAAGGGTTTATGGTATTCGATCTGGATGATTTTGATGTGGGTAAAGATATGTCAGGACATTGATTTACACAGATTGATACTGGCAGGGGTTGCATCGTCTTGTATATAACGCAGACTGCCACCAACAGTTAAAATATAAAATTCAAGTTGTGGTTGGCAGCGAACTTACACGAACTCACAACAAACTCGCTTTGAAGACATCTATTCCAGCTCACCAGCACAGTCCCACATATTCGATATCTTCGCATTGTATCATATTACGACCATCGACCACAAGCGGACGGCGCATAACCTTGAACTCTGAACAGAGCTTACGAAACTCATCCCATTCAGTCATGACCAGGCAACCGTCAGCCCCTTCCAATGCCTTGATAGCTGAATCGCAATATTCAATACCAGGGTAAATAGCCTTCATATTTTCAGCCGCCATAGGGTCATATGAAGATACCTTTGCCCCCTTATCCAGCAGTGCCCTGATAACAGGGATGGACCTGGACTCCCTGATATCATCGGTATCATTCTTAAATGCAAGACCAAGCACAGCGATTCTTTTTCCATCCAGCGTACCTGTACGGGACTCCAGCAGGTCTATCATCATCAAAGGCTGCACTTCATTGACATTGATAACTGACTCAAGCAATCCCGGTTCGTATCCAAGTTCTTTTGCCTTTCCGATAAGAGCCTTAACATCCTTTGGGAAACATGAACCACCGAAACCCGCGCCCGAGTTAAGGAAATTTGGCGATATCCTGGAGTCCTTGCCAACTGCTTCCATGACCTGGTATGTATCTATTCCCAGTTTTTTACATATATTGCCTATCTCGTTGGAGAAAGATATCTTTGTGGCAAGGAACGAATTGTTGACATATTTTATCATCTCGGCAGTCCTAGGGTCGGTATGGGTGATCTGGCACTCAAGACCGGCATACAGGGCAGATATGGTGTCATCCGACCTCTGGTCTATAGCCCCCACGACTATCTTATCCGGATGCATGAAATCATAGACCGCCTTTCCCTCCCTCAAAAACTCAGGGTTCATGCCAGCCCCGAAATCCGCACCGGGTTTTCTGCCGGATGCCTGCTCTATTATCGGGACCACTACATTCTCTGTAGTTTCGGGAACTACTGTGCTCTTGACCACGACCACATGGTAGCCATCCTTTTTCCCTATTGCACTGCCCAGGCTCTGGCTTGCAGCCTTCACTATCCTGAGGTCGATGTTTCCGTTATCATCAGATGGTGTTCCCACGCAGATGAAGGAAATATCAGTATTTGCCGCATCATCATAATCGGTAGTGGCCCTGATATTTTTACCGGCATGTTTTTCCAGGAGTTCCTCAAGTCCCTCTTCATAAATGGGCGGTTTACCCCTGTTTATCATATCTACCTTTTCGGGGTCAATGTCTATGCATACCACATTATGTCCCAGTTCAGCAAAACATGCTGCTGTCACGGTGCCTACATAACCTGAACCTATGACTGAAATTTTCAATTTTGATTCACCTTTTTTTATTATCGCATAATTGGCAGATAATTATCCTATTTTACAAATTCCCCTGGTGGATGTTAGTGCCAGGTTCGTCACCTTTGTCCCTGCACCGAAATTGCAATCTGTACCTATGATACTGTCGCCCACGTATGAAAGATGTCCGACATGCGTCCGGTCCATTATAATGGAAGCCTTGACCCCTACAGCGTTGCCAATTTGAATCATGACCTGGGGGCAGTTCCTTGTAAGCGGATGCATTCGCGTCCCTTCTTCCGCTCCAGGTATTACGGCTTTCATATGAATTCATATCTAATATATATTTGGACAATATAAATCATTGGTCGAACACTCCTGTAATTTAGTCTGAAGTAGTACGGTATGTTTAAAGTAGCTTACAACTCAGCATCTCCGGGCAATACCCCAATAAGATAACCCCATCTAACTCACATATAAAAATTTGAAGAAACAAATGAAAAATAATGAGTTGCCGATAGGTATCATATCATCCGATAGATACTATATCAGCCGATAGATTAATCAACCTTATCTACATAATGAAAGCCTCACAAGAATAATCTTGATTTGTAATTAAATTACTAATACCATTTCATAAGAACGGAGGATAATAATGACAACAGTATATGATATTCCTGCAGATGTACTGATTAAGAATGTAGCACAGAAACTAAAAGATGAAAATTTCGTACAAGCCCCTGATTGGGGTTCACAGGTTAAGACCGGTATCCACAAGGAACTGTCTCCAGCGGATCAGGACTGGTGGTACACCAGGTGTGCGTCAATAGTACGCCGGGTTTACATTGATGGTCCTACTGGTGTTTCAAGGCTCAAGAGCTTTTACGGCGGAAAGCTGCGTAAGGGCTCAGCATCCCCACATCACGCAAGAGGTAGCGGTTCTGTTGTAAGGGTAGCACTTCATCAGCTTGAAAGTGCGGGGCTTGTCAAATCCGTAAAGAAAGGCCGGATAATTGCTCCAAAGGGTCAGTCTTTACTTGATAATATTGCACATGAGGCAAAGTCAGGATTACTGGAGCAATACCCTGGTATTGATAAATACTAGGTAATCCCGAATATAATTATTTCCAGGAGGTTCTGTAATGGCTGAAGATGAACTGGAAGCTATCAGACGTCGGAAAATGGAATTGTTAAGGCAGCAGCAACAGGCGCAAGTGCCAGATCAACAGGCTGCCGCCCAGCAAGAACAGGCCATGGCCGAAATGGAAGCAAAGAAACAAGCCATCTTGCGCTCAATACTGACACCTGAAGCCAGGGAAAGATTGAATACATTAAGGATGACAAAGCCTGAACTTGTGCAAAATGTGGAGGCACAGCTTGTGGGACTTGGACAATCGGGCAGGCTTCAGGATAAGATCGATGATGCTAAATTGAAAAATCTCTTATTTCAATTACAACCCAAAAAACGTGAGATGAGCATAACCCGGAAATGAAGGTCTGTGTGTTGTTCAGTAGCGGCAAGGACAGTTCCCTTGCAGCGATCCTGCTGGAACCATTTTTCGATGTGGAATTGGTAACTATCAATTTCGGTATCGTGCCCACGTATGAATTCGCACGTCAATCTGCATCCAGGCTTGGATTTCCCCACAATGTGATTATGCTGCAGCCTTCCCTGATCGAGGAAGCTGCCGCAATGTTGGTGGAAGACGGATTCCCGGGACGTGCAATCAACTATCTTCACCAGAGCGCACTTGAAGCTGTATGTTCAAAACCGGACACTACTATCGTGGCCGACGGCACGCGCCGGGATGACCGGGTGCCTATGCTTTCCCCTTCACAGGTAATAAGCCTGGAAGACAGGCATAACGTCAAGTATATCCGGCCGCTTTCAGGCTACGGCCGATCTGCGGTGGATGTTTTGGTGGACGCCCATCTACAGGTTGTGCAGGGAGAAAGTGACAGGATAGAAAAGGCCGATTATGAAGTAGAACTCAGGTCATTCATACGAAAACAATATAACGAAGGTGATAGTATGGTGGAGCGTTTATTTCCCAGACATATACAATCACACATAACAGACAGGAAACATTTATAATATCACGATAATCAATGAAGGTGTGTTAATATGAGTAAAAAATCAAAAGGTAAGAAGATAAGGCTGGCTAAAGCCCATAACCAAAATCATAGGGTCCCCTCATGGGCTATAATCAAAACTAACAGGGCTGTAGTAACCCATCCTAAACGCCGGCACTGGAGACGCAGCAGTCTGAATATTGGATAAAGGGTGAAAAACATGGCAGATATAGGTGAAGAGCAGGTTTATACGATACCCCTCAGGGCAGTAAAGTATGTGCCCCGCTGGCAGCGCAGCAAGAAAGCAGTGAGTGAGGTTTTCAAGTACCTTGTGCAGCATACGAAAACTGACCGGAAATTGATCAGGATGAATCCTGATATTAGTGAAAAAATATGGGATCGCGGATCAGAGAAACCACCATCGAAAATCAGGGTCAAGGCCATGAAGTTCGAAGATGGGGTCGTGGAAGCCGAACTGGCAGCCGAATGACATTGATAAAATCCTTTTTTTAAGGATTTAACCACTTTTTTTGGTATATAAGGTATAAATTTCTATTCAAATAATGGCTAACCAGACTGATTTTAGAGGTAATTCTGTCCTTGGTGTATATGTCAGGTGCACCGAGGATTTTGTCTTATTACCCAGGGAAGCAGACAAGCAGTTCAAACAGGTTATAGGAGATGCCCTGGATGTGGATGTGGTTCCCACATCTGTGGACGGGAGCAGCGTTATAGGCTGCCTGTGTTGTGGAAACAGTAATGGGCACCTGGTATCCGGAAGAGTGAACGACGCTGAACTGGAAGAGATAGGGAAATATGTACCTATTAAACGGCTGGAGGGTATTCTCACGGCAGCAGGTAATAATATACTTGTGAATGATACTGCAGCCCTTGTAAATCCTAATATGCTGGACAGGGCCGTGGAAGAGATAGGTGAATTCCTGGATGTGGAAGTGTACAGGGGCACCATAGGCGGGCTCAAGACCGTAGGGATGGCTGCTACTGTTACTAATAAAGGGGTACTTGTACATCCCAGGGCCAGCAAATTCGAATTGGACAGGCTGGATGAGATTTTTTCACTTCATGTAGATATCGGTACCGTGAATATGGGTTCTCCGCTGGTCGGATCAGGATTGCTGGCTAATTCAAAAGGATATGTCGTAGGCAAAGAAACCACCGGGCATGAGATGGGGCGCATCGAGGATGCGCTGGGATATATCTGATATTATTGTTTCATTTTTATTATAATATTTGATGCCACCCGGTACAACAATACCAGACGTGAGACCAATCACTAAAGATAAGTATATCATATCCATTGTATGCAGATATGAAAGTTACAATCATCTCTCCTGACCTTTATACATATGGCTCCATGGTAATCGGTGGTGTCCTGAAGGATGCAGGATTCGATGTAGTTCTTACCAGGGAATTGAGCGCAGACACCGATATAGTGCTATTAAGCCTCTATTCAACGCTACACCTGATGGATGAAAAGATCAGGGATTTTGTTTCACAGAGCAATAGAACAGTCTATGTCGGTGGACCGGTCAGTGCATATCCGGATATTATTCTCGGGGAACTGGATGCAGATGCTGTGATAATCGGTGAGGGCGAGGAGTCAACACTGGCATTGTTGAACAACGGGATTTCCGATAATATTCCCGGAATCGCATTCAGGAACGATGATGAAATCATCCGGACAATACCTGAACCTGCGAAAATAAAAAGACCATTTCCATTGATACCGGATGATATTCAGAACCAGGATATCCGGGGCGCGAATGTCTATATCGAAACACACAGGGGATGCATTGGAGTATGTGGTTTTTGCCAGGTTCCGAAGTTCTTTGGAAATCGAATTCGGAGCCGGGACATCGAGGATGTCGTTCTGGAGATAAAGGAATTCAAGCGACATGGCGTGCAGAGAATTGCAATTAGCGGGGGGACGAGTTCGCTATATCAATACGGAAAATCCATGAATGAATCTGCATTCATTGAACTGTTACAGGCGATAGCAGAGGTAATGGGAAACAGAAATGTCTCTATCCCGGATATTCGGGTTGATTATGTGAACGAGAATATCCTGCATGCAATACGGGATTATACAATGGGCTGGGTCTATTATGGAATCGAATCCGGGAGCGATAGCATTCTCAAAGATATGCGCAAGGGCGTGGATTCAGAAAAGAATATCGATGCAATCAAACTGGCACAGGAATGTGGTGTAAAGGTTGGAGGAAGTTTCATTGTCGGATACCCAACCGAAACTCCTGAGGATTATGAGTTAACAAAGAATTTCATAGAAGATGCATTTTTGGATGATATCTTTATCAGTATTGCAGAACCGATTCCGGAAACCAATCTTGCGAATATGGTGCTGCGAACAGATGATTCTGCAAATCCCACATTTACAGAACACAAGGGTGAATATAAGATATTAAAGCTCACAGAAAGTGAAGCACGATGTTTCGATCTACAACTTCATGGCCAGATGTGCAAATCCATGCCAGGCATCGTGACCGATCAAATGTACCAGACATATCTGAAGGAAGCACGACAGCAGGGCAGCGATGTGCGTGCTGTCACACGTCTGCTGCAGAAGTACCGCAAAAAAGATGTTATTTAAAAAACCTTAATATTTTTCGCTGATTATTTTGACGATCTGCTGGATATCAGTTATAACGATATCGGCCTCAGAACGAAGTTTTACCGGGCACATACCTGTCTGCTGGATGGATAGAACACCCAGGTCTGAAGCTCTCAGCGCCAGTATGTCGTTGATGCCGTCCCCCACCATGACCACTTTATCGTATTGCTTTTTAAGAGATTTGATCACCCATTCCTTCTTCTGCGGCGTGGCCACATCATAGACACGCTCAATAGGTATTTCGACCAACCTGGCCAGGTTCTCCAGGTTACGCATGCTGTCACCTGAGGCAATATATGTATCAATCTCCATACTCTGTAAGGTATTCAGTACAGCCGGAGTATTGGTAAATGGCCTGCCACCTGCGCCTATAGTATATTCTATGTCCTGGGATTCAGTATCAACCACTAATCCTATGCCCAGGTAAAAAATATCCGGGCATTTTAGCTTGATGGCATTTACGACATCATGGATGTCCTGCATGCTGGTTTTGGTATCGTTCTTGATACACTGTGCAGCATCTTCAAGGGTGAAGGGACTGCTTGAACAGCTAAGGTCTATCCTGATCTTATTGTCAGTCAGGAATTCGTAGATTCGTTTTGTGGACTGGCAGTTCATGATCTTGTCAGGGTCGGTATGCATAATCACTAATCCACAGTTTGGTTTTCTGCTTACCAGGTTAGTTGTGATGATGTCATCTATGTATTTACCTGTGACCGTATCCTTTGCCACCCTGTACATGTGCAGTAATGTACCTGCACTGTCAAATACAACAGCAATACTTTCGTGCATTGCAGTGAAAGACCATTTAGTCCTATAATTAATTTTCTACAACTTTTCTACAACTGGAAAAGAAGGGGTGAATACCTGCAAAAAAATTTGTATTGAGGGATAGTTAATGGACAGGACATGAAATCTGGTAGGTATATTGGATAACTATCTTGGGGTGATACAGGCATTCACATTTTATCATTATTATTTATGGAATATATAATATGTGGTCAATTCAGGAATGTGAAGTGGAAATAAAGAAAAAACGGGCGCAGAGGGATTTGAACCCCCGATCTTCAGCTTAGGAGGCTGCTGCCATATCCAGGCTTGGCCATGCGCCCGCGATGGTTGTGGACTTACTCTAAACTGGTTATTAGGTATTAAATATTACTCATGAAACAAGAAAATGCTTATTCGTTTTAATTATATGGTGGGATCATATAACCATTATACTTTGCGTTCTTGGCATGCTTTGTGGTTATCCATTCATAATTTTGCCTGGAAACCAAGCTATCAAAACATCAGTCATCAAACATCTTAAATATCATGATTGATAGTGTATCATAGGTGAACAAAATGTCCGGACTTATTATCTCCAAAGATTCAACAGCCGAAGAACTTGAACCCATGGCCCTGGCAATATATGGTACCATAGGACTTCCCATTACCATACGGAGCAAGAACCACAACGGTGTCAGGGTCGAGAACAGCAAAGTAGTTGACTATAACTACACAGGAGAATACCTGGAACAGGCTTTAAGTACCGGAAATATCATCCACGGGTTTGCCGGAAGCGGGCCGTATAAGGGCATGCCGGTCATAGTCTCACCCATCAAGGACCGTAACAGCGAGACCATCGCAGCAATGGGGACCGTAAACCTATCAGGGTATATCGACCTGAAACGCTTTTAATCAGTACTTTCCTGTACAAGTTGTGCAAGCCTTTCTATAAAGCTGTCCACTATTTTCATCTCACGACCGTAGTTCTCAAGGTCCCCTGTTTTAAGGTACTCCTGGGCTTTGTCATAATGGGAGATAGTATCCTCCAGCAGTTCAGTCAGTGTCATATCCCCAGTCCCGATCCCAGCAGGGATGGGGGCAGCGGTTGACGTGACATTCACACCAATCACTTTCAGTAGTGCCTCTTCCAGAGAATCCTCCATTGCCACCCTATTCTCATACACCACCAGTATCTTCTTAAGTTCAGGGATGCTGGATGCAGACTCTGCCGAGATGTAAAGAGGTTCAATATAGAGTATGGATCCCTTTATTGGAATAACCAGCAGGTTACCCCTTATTACCTGTGAACCGCCCTGGCTCCATAGGGTCAGGTCCTTGGAGATATCTTCATCCTGGTCTATAAGCGCCTCGATCTGGGCCGGACCGTAGATCAGTTTATCCTTTGAGAACTCAAACATTATCTTCTGGCCGTATCGTGGAGGGTCCTGGTTCACTGCCATCCAGGCGATCATATTATCCTTATTGACTGGTGTGAAAGGCAGCATCATTATGAAATCAGTGGAATCGTCCATTTCCAGCAGTACATTATAAGGCTCAACCTGGATCATTGAATTGGCATATTTCTCTTTAGCCATCTGCCACCTGTCCTCGCGGTTGTAGAACACCTCGGGCACCTTCATATGGTAATCGGTATAGATGGTGGATTGTATTTCGAACAGGTCAGAAGAATACCTGATATGCTGTTTCAGGTCATCAGGCATTGAGTCTATCGGCTTAAATACACCAGGGAATATGCTTGAATAAGCAGTGAGCAGCGGGTCATTTTCAATAACATAATAAGTAACGGTCCCGTTGTATGCATCAATAACAGCTTTTGTGGAGTCCTGGACATAGTTTACCCTGGTGTTGCCTATCCACAAGGGTTCTGAGTAGGGATACAGGTTCGTGGTCACAAAAGCATTGACCATCCAGTAGATATGCCCGTCGTCCCCCAGAACTGCATAGGCATCCGAATCCTGGAGCAAGTACGGGGCAATAAGGCCGGTGCGGTCCAGTACATCACGCTGGATATGCAGTTTGCTGTCCTCATCAATATCAGAGGATGTGAGTATCTTAAGTTCACCCAGTGCGATGGTAGCAATGAGCTTATTTGTCCCACTCATACTGATCCCGCCTGTCCCGTCATATGTGTTGCCCACATTGGTATTGCCGCTGGGATAATCGAACTCATCCCTGCCCGTGCCTGTAAAGATATATGTGTCTGTCCTTTCACCGTAGTATATCCTGGGCTGTTCTAGTGTCAGCGACGGGATATAACTTACAGGCGGGATGTTCTCAATATACATCTCTGGCAGTCCCTGGTCCACCACAAGGTTCACCGGGGACATGACCACCCCGATACCGTGGGTGTAAAGTACGTGTTTGTTGAGCCAGGTATCGGCCTTGCCGCGCAGCTGGTCATAGAATATCTCCCTTGCCGACAACCAGACCTGGTGCCTGGTGCCGTTGATATCATATCTGTTCACATCCACGTCATTGAAGCCGTAATAAGTGCGTATCGCCTGTTTCTGCTGGTATATGGTCATGAGGGGGCGGTAATCCCACAATCTGGCATTGATGATAGAAGGGTGCTCAAGGACATCATCGGTGAGGTTGTATGTCAGGGGGTACTGCCTGACCTCGACCTCGTCAAGGTCATAGGCGGTATTGGTCATAGCGATATTGTTCATTATATAGGGTCTTTCCAGTTCCAGTTCATTAGGCGTGACCTTGTATTCCTGGATGACCACGGTGGCGATGCCACCAAGGACTGAAATGAGCAGCATGACAGCGATCATGCCTGCCAGTATTTTCGGGATCGATGGTGCAGATGCGCTGTCCAGCCATCCTGATACCAGTATCACCAGGGCCGAGAGTATGAAGATCGCAGCGAGGATAACCGGAATGTACTGCCTTATGGCCACATCGATATATCCTGCACCGTACACTACGCCTGTTTCACTGTACAGGATATTGTAACGTCCCAGGTAAGTCCTGATGGCCAGGGCAGCCAAGAAACCTCCCAGTACAATCCTGAAGTTCAAGGGTGCTCTCATCAACAGCTTCCAGTTAAAAGTTGCATACAGGACTGCCAGGACAAGAAGCCCAAGGAGCAGGACTGTGAGTAAATAGCTCAGCAGGAATTTGTAGAATGGCAGTTCGAACACATAGAAGGTTATATCATTATTGAAAATGGGGTCGGCTGTGCCAAAAGGCGTCCTGTTCAGGTACATCAGGACCTTCAGCCATGAGCCTGAGGCCGCCAATCCCTGTATCACTGAGATCATGATTATCAAGATAAGGGCAGGCATCTTTGCCGCCTTCACCCCTTCGGCCACGTTACCTTTCGTTTCCATCTCGATGTATTCTTTTGGCTGCCCGGTGAAGAATTCCTGGTCCCACAGGGAGGTGGTATTCCCTCCTATTCGCAGGAGGGTTTTGATCCCGGATTGGAGTATCAAAAACAGGATAAGTGCTGTCAGGATTGTAAAAACCACTAACATCAGGATGCCCATCTTGTATTTAACAAGAAAAACGCTTGCATATCCCAGTGAATCGAACCACAGGTAATCAAGGCCCAGCCTGGCCAAGGCAGGCAGTGTAAAAAATGTTAGAAGTATCAGCGCAAATATTGCTTCCTTTATATAGTTGAACTTTATAGCACATCCCTCCGGACGTAGTTATTAAATGAGGGGTTACAGTATTTAAATGGGTTACAGTATTTAATTATAGTCAAGAACATAATATTCATTACATATCATATGACCACTTTGCGCTCTTTGCGTACTTTGCGGTAATAAATAATTGTAGTGGGAAGACATTGTTTTCAAACATATTGCCACCGCAAAGAGCGCAAAGGTCGCAAAGAGTAAGTTTAATTTGTTTGGTTTTTAACTATATTTCCCGTAGCGGAAACCTCTCAATGGAGCAATTGAATGAGTCGCATCATACTTCATGTGGATATGGACAGTTTTTATGCATCAGTAGAACAGCGCCGGGACCAGTCCCTTAAGGGGCTTCCGGTTGTGGTGGGTTCTGACCCAAAAAGCGGAACAGGCAGAGGCGTAGTGAGCACCTGCTCATATGAAGCGCGGGAGTTCGGGATACATTCCGGAATGCCCATTTCCTGGGCTTACAAGCTGTGCCCGGATGCCGTATACCTGAGGGTGGATATGCAACTGTACAAGGAGGTTTCCCGCAGGGTCATGGAGATACTCAGGTCTGAAGCGGGCAGGCTCCAGCAGGTGAGCGTGGACGAGGCCTACATGGATATCAGTGAAAAAGTGGTGGACTATAAAGGGGCTGTAAAGGTTGCACAGGAGATCAAAGCACAAATAAGGGCGCAAGAGGGGCTTACGTGCTCTATCGGCATCGCTCCCACCAGGTCGGCGGCCAAGATAGCCTCGGACCTGGACAAGCCTGACGGCCTGACCGTAGTAGAGCCGGACAGGGTGGCCGGGTTCCTGGAGCCACTGGAGGTACGCAGACTGCAAGGGATAGGTCGTAAGAACGAGGAGATATTGCAGGGGCTGGGAATCCGGACTATCGGGCAGCTGGCACGATCTGATCGGGACAAGTTGGTAGACGTATTCGGCAAGTGGGGCGCTGGAATGCATTTACTGGCGCAGGGGGTGGATGATAGCGAGGTGGAGGAGCGGGGCGTGACCAGGTCGGTAAGCAGGGAGCACACCTTTGATGTGGATACTGGTGATAGTATAGTGCTGTTCGGGGCGCTGGACAATATTGCCGGGCTGGTGCACAAGTCATTGCAGAAGAAGGGATTTTCCTTCAGGACAGTATCTGTAAAAGTGCGGCAGGCGGATTTTACCACTTTTACCAGGGCCAGGACACTGGATCATGATACCAGGGACCCGGATACCATCAGACAGGTATCGGCTGAGCTTGCCAGAGAGTTCTTTGACGGCAGGAAGATTCGGCTTTTAGGTATCAGGCTGTCAAACCTGGGCAAGAACAAACTGCGACAGACCACACTTGAAGATTTTATGTAGAAATGAATTATGGTAGAGAAATGAAAACATGGGGACTTATGCCCCCCGTTTTTTATGCAAGAGAACAGGTATACAAAGACCTTAAGGGGGTGGGAGTGGGAGTATAGTAAAAAAAAGATCCTTATATATCCTGCGACTCTTGGTTCGTGGTTAAACGAACAATCATTCTAATAATGCACATGGTATATATCCGTTTTCAGAATAAAATAATTGTCAATGATTATACAGGATGAATAAATTATCAATGAGTTTACAGGATGAATAAATTGTCAATAAGTTCAATGGATAAACAGATTGGCCGGAACCAACATCATGAAGCATTGTCAGGTCTGCCTTTTTGGTTAATATACAGCTGTTCTATTCTATCAAGTGTATCTGCGTCGTCAGGACTCTTATCATCCCTCACCCTGACAAGCCTGGGAAACCGCAGTGCATAACCTGAATTGTAAGTAGGGCTTTTCTGGATCTCCTCAAAAGCGACTTCGAACACAACCTGTGGCACAAATTCCAGTTCCTTACCATTCTCAACTACCATGAGTTCCGTAAACCGTGCTGTCAGGTCTTCGAGCATATCGTCAGTAATGCCTGTTCCCACTCTTCCAAGGGATAAAAGGTCACCTGATTCCTGCTCAATACATGCAAGCTGGAACGATCCTACAAAGTTAGCGCGCCGTCCCTCACCCCATTCCCCGCCGATTACCACCAGGTCCAGTGTCTCCATAAGTGGCTTGATCTTAAGCCAGTTCTTCCCGCGCTTGCCAGGAGAATAAAGTGATCCGGGATTTTTCAGCATCACACCTTCATGACCCGCTTCCAGCGCTTTACTGTAGATGTCATTGATAACCTTTACATCTGAAGTGATAACCTGCTCTGCAATCTTTAAGTTACCAGAGGGGGTCACACATTCAACCAGGTGCTGTCTTCGCTGTACCAGGGTATTGTCAAACAGGCTCTCACCTTTGAAATATAATATATCAAACAGATACAATTGCAGAGGTATTTGTTCCTTCACCATATCCACATCATACTTGCGCCTGAACCGTTTGAGTATCTGCTGGAAGGCTCCGGGCTTACCATTGGGTCCCAATACCACTGCTTCACCGTCAAGGAGGGCAGATTCCGCTGAAATACCTTCCCGTACCATTTCCACTATATCAGGCAGGGAGTTTGTCACATCTTCCAGGCGTCTTGAATATATAGAGATTTTATCTTTGTCCTTATGGATCTGCACCCTGGCACCGTCGAATTTCCATTCTACTGCCACCGGGCCTATTTCATTAACGGCAGGTTCGATACCCTGGGATATCTGGGCCAGCATCATCCTGATGGGGCGACCCAGTTCCATATCCAGGCCTGCCAGACCGTGTGTGCCGTTGAGTTTTGCTTCCCTTGCAACCAGTCCAAGGTCATTGGTGAGCATATACCCCCGTTCCACAGCGTCCTTTGGTACATTGAAAGCTTTTGCAATGGAATCCCTGACAATTCCTTCACCCACCCCGATCCTCAGTTCCTCGATGGACAGCCGTGCCAGGTATACGGCCTCAATTGGGGTGGCCCGGCCGAACAGGAACTGGAGGTTCCTTACCCTGGAGGACTGGGAGCCCTTGCCAGAGGTATTGGCAATATCAGAGAATCTTGTAAAAACGTCCTGGATGGATAATACCGATTCCTCTTCCCCGAAAGCGGCCAGTGTGGATTGTGACTTCTGTGCTCCGGTCAGTGCTTCCCTGGCCGCCAGTCCCACATCCCCGGTCTCGCGTACCAGGTTAATGATACCCTTTACAGGTACGCCGGATGCCCTGGACAGGGAAGTATACAGCAAGCTGGGTCCGATGCCCAGTTGCAATGGACTCCATACAGGGAACACCAGGCCCATGATGAACCTGGATACTATCTCAAGTTCATCATCTTCCACACCTGAAAAGAGATCAGCTACTACCTGCGTCATTTCAAGAGAACCTGGGATGTTCTCGATATGCTGGCAGGTTTCGGCAAAATCCTGGAAACTGGTCATTCTCCCTTAATCTGGAATATGTTATCAAAACAGTTTCTATATTCCTGCAAAGGATTATGAGTTTACAGTCCATAGTATCTGCCCCATGAAAGAGGAAATGACCAGTGTGGATGTGGCTGCCATTGTATCTGAGTTCAACAGCGGCACACCCGGTCTGCTGGATGCAAAGATAGGTAAGATATACCAGACTTCCAATGATGAGATCAGGATCACCCTGGCCATATACGGACAGGGCAGGCACAACCTGGTGATACAGGGTGGCAAGAGGATGCACCTCACCCGGTATCCGCGCCCGGCCCCCCAGTTGCCCCAGGGTTTTCCCATGCTGCTTCGCAAACATATAACAGGGGGCAGGATTAAGCGTGTTTCCCAGCATGATTTTGACAGGATCATCGAACTGGAAATTATTAGGGCCGGAGTTACTACCAGGTTGATCTCCGAACTGTTTGCAAGGGGCAATATTATTCTTACAGACGATGAGGGCAGGATCCTGCAGCCTATGAAACCTGTCAGTTTCAGGGACAGGACGCTGCGTAGGGGCGAGATATATGAACTGCCCCCACAGATGAGCCCGCTCGATGTATCGCCCGGCGACCTTGCAGGTATATTCAGTGAATCGGACAGCGATGTTGTGCGGACGCTGGCCACCAGGTTGAACATGGGTGGTGTGCTGGCCGAGGAAGTGTGCCTGAGGGCAGGTATTGACAAGGCGACCCCTGCTTCGGAGATGTTGGACTTTGAGGGGCTGCATGCGGCGATGGAAAAGGTTTTCGGACCGATATCCGAAGGGAAACTTGAGCCGCAGGTGGTGGTGAAGGACGGCAGGAACATTGATGTGCTGCCATTCGGACTTATGCGCTACCAGGATTTTGAGACCAAAAAGCTGGATAGTTTCAACCAGGCTCTTGATGAATATTTCAGTGCAGGTATAGAGGTTGCAGCCCAAAAAGTAGCAGTGGAGCAGAAAAAGGAGGGTGTGCTGGAGAGGAGGCTAAGACAGCAGCAGCAGGCTATCGAGAAGTTCACGAAGCAACAGGGGGAGTTGAAAGAAAAGGGGGAGTTGCTGTATGCTCATTACCAGCCTGTAGAGGAGATATTGAATATCATCACAGAGGCAAGGCAGCGGCTGGGCTGGGATGAGATACGAAGCAGGTTGAAGGGTGCAGAGATTCCGCAGGCAAAGATCATCAGGTCCATAGACCCAGGTTCCGGGAAAATTTCACTGGAACTGGATGGTAAGAATGTGGATGTGGGTATCAAGTTGACAGTGCCACAGAATGCCCAGGTATATTATGATAAGGCAAAGAAGATGGCAGGTAAAAGTTCCGGTGCCAGGCGTGCCATACTCCAGACTGAGGAACTGATAAGGAAGAAGCAAGAGCCTAAGCGCCACAAGCAGTTGAAGGGGAAGGTCAGGGTGAAACCGCGCTGGTACGATCACTTCAGGTGGTTCGAGTCCTCTGATGGGTTTTTGGTTATTGGGGGCAGGGATGCGGGCACTAATGAGGAAGTGGTTAAGAAGTATATGGAAAAGCGGGATGTCTTTTTCCATACTGAAGCGCCTGGCTCGCCTGTGGTTGTCATCAAGACGGAAGGTAAGGAAGTACCGCAGACCACGCTGGACGAGGCTGCTATGTTTGTGGTCTCCAATTCGGGTGTGTGGAAGTCAGGCCGGGCTGATGGTGACTGTTACTGGGTGATGCCCGAGCAGGTGTCAAAGACACCTGAGAGTGGTGAGTTCGTGCCCAGGGGTTCGTTCATTATCAGGGGCAAGCGTAATTATATGACTGCCCTGGTGGGTGCTGCGGTGGGGATTCAATTGAAGGGTGCTGTGAGGCTGGTGGCCGGGCCGCCCGGGGTTGTGCGGAGGCTGGCGCAGTATGTGGTTGAGGTAGAGCCGGGCGGGTTCAACCAGAGCGATATTGCTAAGAAGGTCTACAAGATGCTGGTGGATGAGGTGGGGGACAGGCAGTTGGTGAAATCGATCGCTTCAGCTGACAGGATTGCTATGATGCTGCCGCC
>CBDUUM010000015.1:0-18323 GCA_965370445.1 uncultured Methanosarcinales archaeon | reverse complement strand
TTACTTTTACTTTTTCCCTTTGCGTCTTCTCTTCTTTTATCCGCTCCAGCAGCACTCCAGCCGGCTCATCATTGGGGTCCTGGGGCACCAGCTTCCCCCATGCCCGTTTCAGGATGCTCTGCCGCAGGTGCTCTGCCTGTTTGAGGCTCTGCTCGACTGTCTTTCCCTTCTCATCCGCCACCGGAAGGCGGCGCTCCACTTCGGCGACTATGCGATGTTGCCCGTCGAGTGGGTGGAATGGGAGCGGGTGCTGTACCAGTTTACGATACGGGTGAAGCTGTCATAGGAAGCAATAGGATTGGGTATTGATAATTGCGGCAGGGTTTTACCATGAACGTGAAAAAAATAGAAGCACCCTCCCATCTCAAGGCTGGAAGGGGAAAACCTGGAACGATATTGACATTTGAGATGTCTGGAGCGTTACGTCATCCCGCCGTATTCCACCACATTCCCTTCTTCATCGATCATGGTCATCTTGCCATCTTTCATGCTCATCTGCGAGACAATATTCCCGGAAGCATCATAATACGTCCATTCGAAAGTCTCGCCATCCTCTGAAAACAGGTATACCATTTTTGCGATCTCATCATCCGTATTTGTTTCAAGGACAGCCTTACACATTTCAATACCGTCTACTGTCTCAGTACTTACGATATCCATGCTCATCGCCTCGCCTGTCTCTGGATTGGCGGCATCCCATGAAGCTCCGACCGGGCACCATTCATCTTCTGAATCTTCAGGGACACTGACACTAATATCCACATCACCATCACTTGTTGAGATAGTAGTAGTATCCTTTTCTGTACAGCCTGCTGTTATTAATGCAAATAACACCAGTAAAATAATCAATTTTTTAAACAATTTATCATACCTCCACAAGCACATAAATCTAACATGATTTAAATACAATGATTTTAAGTATGTAAGTGTGAAGCAAGGTATAAGGCAACGGTCAGGTCTTGTTCTCGGCCCGCTCCTATTTATTCTAATCCTACTGGCCGGACCTGAAAGCCTGTCCCCGGCTGCCACAGTTGTAGCAGGTGTCACAATTTGGATGGCGGTATGGTGGATAAGCGAGGCCACCCCCATCTCTGCCACAGCACTGCTTCCCATAGTACTTTTCCCTGCATTCGGTGCCATGAAGGTAGGCGATGTAACAGCACAGTACGGACACCATATAGTATTCCTCATGTTAGGCGGCTTTTTCATTGCCATTGCCATGGAGAAGTGGGACCTGCATAAGCGCATTGCCCTGTTTGTGGTGCACACCATAGGCATCGGTCCCAGGCGTATCATAGCAGGCTTCATGGTCGCCACCGCCTTTTTATCTGCCTGGATATCAAATACATCCACTGCCATGGTTATGATGCCGATCGGGACCGCTGTGATTGCCAGCATATCTGCCAAAAAATCCGACCCGGATTTTAATGTGGCACTGATGCTCTCCATTGCCTATGCAGCATCCATAGGTGGGATGGCAACACTGGTGGGGACGCCGCCCAACCTGATATTCGCAGGCGTCTACCAGTCCATGTTCGGAGTGCAGGTAAACTTCTTTGAATGGGCATACTTCGGGTTTCCCCTGGCGTCTGTCATGCTGGTCATCACCTGGTTTTATCTTACCCATATCGGTTTCCGCATCCGTAAAGATGAGATACCGGGCAGTGGTGAGGTCATAAAGGGCGAGATGGCCAGACTGGGTAAGATAACCAGGGAGGAGAAACATGTGCTTATGGTGTTTGTCCTGGTGGCGGTCTTGTGGATGACCCGGGGGCTGTTGTGGGGTAAGTACCTGCCCCAGGTGACAGATGCCAGTATCGCAATTACCGGGGCACTGCTACTGTTTATAATACCTGCCAGGGAGGAGGCTTCACTGCTTTCATGGGAGGATACTGAAAAAGTTCCATGGGGGGTTGCGCTCCTGATGGGTGGCGGGTTCGCTATCGCACGTGCGTTTGCAGAAACGGGCCTGGCTGAATGGGTGTCCCAGAGTTTTGTGTTCCTTGTAGGTATGCCCATATTCCTATTGATCCTGGTAACCGTTGCTATTACCAAGATATTCACAGAGATCACGTCAAATACGGCCACGGCCACTATCCTGATGCCAATTGCCGCATCTGTTGCAGTGACCCTGGGCATCTCACCATTCGGGATGATGGCTGCTGTGGCAATATCGTCATCCCTGGCTTTCATGATGCCGGTAGCCACTCCACCCAATGCCATTGTGTTCGGGTCGGGTTATGTTACTATTCCCCAGATGGCCAGGGCTGGGTTGTGGTTGAATCTGGTTACTGTTGTGATCGTGTCACTGTTTGCGTTTTTGGTATTCTGATAATGTAATTAATACCAAACAAGCTACCAAACAAGCGATGAAAATATTATTCTATAATGAAAAATATCTAATGTGATTGACACATGACCACTGTTAATTATATTATTGATGATGGTTTAGTAAACAGACTGACCACAGACCGTAAGTGGCTTGATTCCTATATTCCATCAATAGCAGGACGTGTTAAAGAGCAAGGGATTAACGTAGTCTTTGACAAAAACTCGGATTTTGACCTGATGCATATACATATTCCAATGGTTTGGGCTTACCGCATGTCTTTTAACAACAATAACGGCAATTGCAGCCCCATTATATTCCACGGTCACATGACCGAAGATACATTTGTGGTAGGCAAAAAGACAAAATATTTTGTACGGAAATGGTTCAAAGGCTTAGCAAATAGGGCTGATATTATTCTATGCCCGTCCCGGTCTGCCGCAGAATATTATCGCCAGTTACTGCCTGGAAAAGATGTCAGGCAGTTGAATTACGGAATCGATCTCGGGAAATATGCATATTCTGATTCGGGCAGGCAGGCATTCAGGCAAGAGTATGGTATAGGAGAGAATGAGACGGTAGTGTGTTCTGTGGGCGGTCTAACAATAAGGAAAGGTGGAGTGAATTCTGTGAGGTGGCCAGTCATTTTCCTGATATGCGCTTTATATGGGTTGGCGGCAGTTTCCATAAAAAACAGAGTGTTAAGAGTCTTTACGGCATAATCTCGAAGGAGAAAAACATAGTCACGAAAGATATGCCATCCAATGTTATGTTCATCGGCTATGTCAATAACGTGCCAGGTGCCCTGTCTGCCAGTGATATTTTCTTTTTCCCTTCCATGCATGAGACCCAGGGCCTGGCCCTGGTGGAGGCAGCAGCCAACGGACGCCCCATTGTGGCCAGGGACCTGCCTGTGTTCAGGGAATGGCTGACCCATGGTCGCAACTGCCTGATGGGTAGCAATGAAGAGGAATTTAATACCTGCCTCCGGCAGTTGGCAGATGATTCGGCAATGATGAAAAGGCTGGGCAGTGAAGCAAAGAGGTCTGCCGAAAAGTACCATGATATTGATAAGACATCCAAACGGCTGGGGCAGATATACAATGAGCTGCTGGAACAGTGATGAATACTTTCACCCTGCTAACCCCAGGTTTATATTTATCTAAATAGTATTACCATTGTAAAACTGTGCACCAAGACGAAATATACCCAGTGCACCAGGAGATATGAAAGATGGATGAAAAGATCACTTTGATTGAAGACCTGCCCGGAGTAGGGCCGGCTACAGCAGAGAAGTTGAGGGAAGCGGGATTCAATTCTATAGAGGCCATTGCAGTGGCATCACCTGCAGACCTGTCAGTGACCGCAGAAGTGGGAGAAGCAACGGCTGCCAAAATCATCATAGCTGCAAGGAGTGCGGCAGATGTGGGCGGTTTTGAGACCGGAGACAAGGTACTGGAGCGCAGGAAACTGGTAGGTAAGCTCACGACCGGGTGCGAAGCATTTGATGAGCTGCTGGGCGGCGGTATCGAGACCCAGGCCATTACCGAGTTCTACGGGGAATTCGGCTGTGGCAAGACCCAGATCACTCACCATCTTGCTGTAAATGTGCAGCTATCTGAGGAGCACGGCGGTTTGGGCGGCTCAGTGATAATGATCGATACCGAGAATACCTTCAGGCCCGAGAGGATTGCCCAGATGGTAGAAGGGACATCCCACCGCACTGGTGAGGAACTGGACCCTGAGGAGATCCTTAACAATATCCATGTGGCCCGTGCATACAATTCCAATCACCAGATACTGCTGGCAGAATCGGCCACACAACTGGCAGAGGAATTGAAAGACAGCGGCAAGCCCGTTCGCCTGTTGATCGTCGATTCGCTTACAGCTCATTTCAGGGCAGAATATGTGGGCCGCGGTACCCTGGCCGACAGGCAGCAGAAACTGAACAAACATATGCATGAACTGTTGAGGTTCGGTGACCTGTTCAATGCAGCTGTCGTTGTGACTAACCAGGTAATGTCCAAACCGGATGCCTTTTTCGGCGACCCGACCAAGCCCATCGGAGGCCATATTGTAGGTCATACTGCCACGTTCAGGCTGTACCTTCGCAAATCCAAAGGCGAGAAGCGTATAGCCCGTCTGGTGGATTCGCCGTGCCTGCCTGAAGGTGAAGCGGTTTTCTCAGTTACATCAGAAGGACTGGCAGATTGAAAGCAGTAGTTATCGATATAGACGGAACACTGACCGATATGCAGCGTCGGCTTGACTTAAGAGCCGCCGCTACCATACGTGAGTTAACCGTACCTGTGATCCTTGCCAGCGGTAACGTGCTGGGCTTTGTGAAATGTGCCGCAAAACTCATCGGTACATCTGATATCATGATAGCAGAGAACGGCGGCGTGGTATCAATGGGATTTGACGGACCGGTCCATGTAAGCGGGGATAAGGCACGTTGTCAGGAAGTCCTTGAGATACTTTGGGAGTATTTTGACCTTGAGGAACTGGACAGTGCAGAAAGGAGATCAGAGGTGGCACTGCGGCGTAATTTTGACATAGATGTTGCCAGGCAGGTACTGGTGGATCGGGACATAAGGGATATAGAACTTGTAGACACAGGTTTTGCCGTCCACATAAAGACTGTTGATGTAAACAAGGGTACGGCACTTGTAAAGATAGCGGAACTGATGGGAATTGACACCCGGGATATTGTTGCTATAGGGGATTCGGCCAATGATATTGAAATGATCAGGGCGGCTGGCCTGGGTGTGGCAGTGGGAAATGCTCATCCGGCACTGAAAGATGCCGCAGATCTGGTAACCACAGGCCAGTATGGGGCAGGTGTGGTGGAAGCACTCAAGGACCCAAGGCTGTACACATGGTAACTCTGGCTGTACGCTGCTGGCTACCGGGGCAACATGGGAAAGAAAAGCATGGGCTGTGAGCCAGGATCTTTGAGGATGGTGTGGAGTATGAGTGGATTAGTGTCCAAGGAATACCAGCATTAAAGGAACTAAAATAATGTCATGTTTTACAAGTTCTCTGATAAATAACCGTTAAACAGGATTCAAAGCAACAAATCGTTTTATTTAAGTATATGAAGACCCTGTACTATTAGTACAGGTATAGTTATTTCGGGAGGCTGTCACAATGGGTATAAAGGTCGGGTTGGTTGTGTGGTTTTATGGGGTGTGTTAGACATATATACTTCAAGCAAGTGATAATGTTCAAACATAAATTTAATGATAGATAATAATGTCATACGGTGGACGATCATGATAAGTGAAATGGACAAACAGATTATTACCCATTGTGCGGAAAAATACAAAGCTTCTTCCATTTATCTATTTGGGTCGTCATTGGATGAGGGCAGTGAGTCTAACGATATTGACTTGGCAGTAGAAGGAATAAGACCCAACGTCTTTTTTAAATTCTATGGTGAGTTGATGAGAAAATTATCTAAACCTGTGGACCTTGTAGACTTATCTGGAAAATCATTATTTATTCAAATAATAGAAGAAAGGGGAGTTAAAATCTATGGATGAACTGCTCCGGGAGGTTCAGGCTGAAAAGGAATATCTTTTAGACACATTTCGAGCATTAAATGAAGCATTGCAGCGAAAAGAAAAGACAGTTGTTGAGTTAGCTGCCATCTCCACATTTCTCCAAAACACGTACAATGGAATAGAGAACATACTTAAGAGGGTATTAAAATTTAAAGGAATGTCCTTGCCGGTATCAGGATCATGGCACAAAGATTTATTGGATTTAGCAGTTAATAATCAAGTAATTTCGCTTGAACTTTCAAAGAGACTTGATGAATATCGTGCGTTTCGACATTTCTTCATTCACGGATATGGGGTACTGCTAGATGAAGAAAAATTGATGCCGCTTGTTGATAGTTTGCCAGATTTGTGGAAAGATTTTGAGTTTGAGATAGATGCATTTATAAATTCATTGAGAAATAAATCTTCTTCAAGTGAATAAAGAAATTTCAGATAGCGAATTCAATAGATGAACAAATATGCTCAGTTTACTCTTGAACTAACAACTTGAAACGCAAAGAGCCTGGAAATTTATGCTTGAACTAAGTCATATGCATAATATTGCCTCGAAATACAATATAATTTTAAAATACCTTTTAGTGTTATAACTCCCGCCATGCAACAGTTCAACTTTGGACAGTTGAAAGTCCCGACAATGCAATACAAACCTATGGAAAGATGACCGTATTCACCCTTCAGTAACAGGCGGCTCGGCTGCTGAAGCTAAGGATGCGGTCTTGTCCACTACAATATAATCTTTGATGGCCCTTACAGCATCAAAGGGCATGAGAATAAACTCACCATCTTCTTTATATTTCTCTTTTTCAAACCCGATATCAGGTTTGACTACAAGATCCTCAATGGAACCGGTGCGGATGTCTATCACAATATTGTTCAATACTCCAAGGGTCACTCCATCCGAACTGACAATCTGTTTATCCCTGAGATTCCTAGCAAATATTTTTTTCATTACCATATCCTCCTAATTTTTATCGATAACCTATAAATGATAAGGGCGGCTGGCCTGGATGTGGCAGTGGGAAATGCTCATCCGGCACTGAAAGATGCCGCAGACCTGATAACCACAGGCCAGTATGGGGCAGGTGTGGTGGAAGCACTCAAGAGTACATAAATTTATACTTTATGTACTCAAGAAAATCCGACCAAAGGCAGGATTTTGTTCTAATTGCTTACCTCGATCATGCTGTACTCCTGGGTATTTTGTGACTGTATATAATTTATGCAACAGCCCTCTTCAGCGCAGCCTCAAACCTGTCCAGCCCGGTGTCGGCTTCCTCCTCGGTCATGACCAGCGGCGGGGAGAAACGTATAACAGAGTCGCCGCATGAGAGCAGGAGAATGCCTTCCCTGAACCCTTCAAGAACGATCCTGTCCCGTAAACCAGGGTTAATGGACCCGTCCGGCTTGACGAACTCAACCCCTATCATCAGCCCCAGACCGCGCACATCCCCGATAACATTGTACTTCAACTGCATCTCACGCAACCGCTGCATGATATGCCCTCCCAGTTCCCTTGCATGGCTGCCCAGTTCTTCTTTTTCCATGAACTCCAGTGACGCCAGGGAAGCAGCCGATGCCAGCAGGTTGCCGCCGAATGTATTGGAGTGGGTACCCGGCGGCCAGTCCATTATTTCGCTGCCTGACAGCATGGCACCCAGGGGCAGGCCTGCACCCAGTGCCTTTGCCATGCATACAATATCGGCCCGTACCCCGAAGTTCTCCATAGCCATGAAGGTACCAGTACGCCAGCAGCCCGCCTGCACCTCATCGGCCACCATCAGCACATTATGGTCGTCACAGATGCGCCTTATCTCCTGGTGGAACTCGGGCGGCGGTACTATATAACCACCCTCGCCCTGCACCGGCTCCACAACAATGGCAGCAGTGTCATTCGGACTAAGTTCTCGCTTGAAGATAAGTGATTCAATCTCCCCTGCACATGATATTCCGCAATCCGGATATTCCAGGTTGAGGGGACAGCGATAGCAGTAGGCATAATGGGCATGCACAACCCCGAGGGAAGGAAAATGTTCCTTTTGCCTGATCTTTGAACAGGTCAGGGACAGCGAGCCCAGTGTCCGGCCGTGAAAAGAATTGTAAAAAGCTACCAGGTTCTGCCGTTTGGTCTTCCACATGGCCAGTTTGATGGCAGCTTCCACAGACTCGGTCCCGCTGTTACACAAGAACACCCGGTCATATCGGGTCAGGCTTTTCAGCTTTTCGCCCAGCTTAACAGGTGGCTCGGCATAGAAGTCAGGGAACCCGCAGTGGGTTATTTTTTCCAGTTGTGCCGATATTGCTGCCGAGACCACAGGGTTCGAATGGCCTGCATTCATTACAGCGATACCTGCCACAAAATCGATGTACTCCCTGCCTTCCATGTCCGTGATGACAGAACCCCTGCCACTGTCCACGACCAGTGGATAAGGGCGGGCCAAAGATGCCGGCATTACATTACAATCTCGGTCGATGATCTCTTTAGACTTTGGTCCTGGTGGTTCGATCATATTTTTTCCTCCTGGAATATCTTATTCTATCTGCGCCTTCTGGAGCCTGCCGCTGTAATCAAAATACACGGCCTTAACTTCAGTAAATTCCCTGACAGCATCGGTACCTGCTTCCCTGAATCCGTTGCCTGTACCCTTTACTCCACCAAACGGCAGGTGTACCTCTGCGCCGATGGTTGATGAGTTAATGTAAGTTATTCCTGCCTCGATCTTTTCTATGGCCTTGAATGCATTTGAAATATCCCTGGTATATATGGATGAAGACAGGCCGTACGCGGTGTTATTTGTTGCCTCAATGGCTTCATCAAGTCCGGATATCGGCATCAAGGCCACGACCGGACCGAATATTTCTTCCTGTGCTATACGCATGTCCTGGTCCACTTCCGTGAATATGGTGGGTTCAAAGAAATGTCCGGGAAGTCCCGGATCTGCCAGGTTGCCGCCTGTTAATAGGTTTGCTCCTTCGTTCTTCCCGATAGCAGTATATTTCTCTATCTTTTCCAGTTGGGACCGGTTGATTACCGGACCTACATCGGTATCTGTTTTTAGCCCATCACCCAGTTTTAGGGACCGGGTCTTAGCCAGGAGTTTTTGTGTGAACTCGTCCTTCACCTTTTCATGTACAATGACCCTGCTGGCAGCAGTGCAGCGCTGTCCTGTCGTACCAAAGGCACCCCAGACCACACCATCCACGGCAAGGTCGATATCTGCATCATCCATGATGATTATAGGGTTCTTTCCGCCCAGTTCCAGTGATACCCGTTTCATGTCCTTGGCACATTCGCCCATTATCCATTTTCCTGTTTCCAGGCTGCCCGTAAATGAGATTGCCCTGATATCGGGATGGTGGACTACTGCCTGGCCTACCGTATCCCCTGGCCCGAACACCAGGTTTATCACACCGGGCGGCAGTCCTGATTCCATAAGAATCTCCACCAGCTTAATGGTCAATAGCGGTGTATCGCTTGCGGGTTTCATCACAATGGTGTTCCCTGCCACCAGTGCAGGCATTATCTTCCAGGCAGGAATAGCCATGGGAAAGTTCCAGGGAGTGATCATGCCTATCACGCCGATCGGACGCAGCACTGTCATGCAGAACTTGTCCTTTAACTCCGAGGTGGTGGTCTCACCGAACATCCGACGCCCTTCCCCGGCAGCGTACAGGGTGATGTCGATGGCTTCCTGCACGTCCCCCCGGGTCTCGGCCAGGACCTTGCCCATTTCCATAGTCATCAGAGCCGCCAGGTCGTCCTTGCGCTCTTCCAGTATACGGGCGGCCTTGAACAGCACCAGTGCACGCCCGGGCGGCGGTGTCTCGCTCCATGTTCCAAAAGTATTCGAGGCGGCTTCCACTGCCCGGTCCACGTCGTCTTCGGATGCTACCTGCAGCGTTGCCAGTTTCTCAAGGGTTGCAGGATTGATATCATCAAACGTTTCGCTTGATGATGAGTCAGTCCACTCTCCGTTGATGAATAATTTGTACTCTTGCATAGTAATTCCCCTAAAGAACATTGGAAATTATGGGTATTAAGTGTTTGCTGTCTGCGGTACTGTTCCATAATCCAGTTATGGGCTATAAGTATTCATGACCCTTGATGACCAGCCATGACCGTGAAAATGTTGGTTCCCTTCAAATGCTGCAAAATAGATAACTACCTTACTAAATGCGTCCGCCCGGCGGTCTGCTAGCGGATAGAGTGGGCCTTGGGCGTATCTGAACAGTTCTTCAAAGCCACGGACACAGTGGCGATATGCTCCGATTGAGGATAGGTGGGGGTAGATGTAAATAGACTGCTTTCGATATATACATTTCATTTAGATTGAAATGTTTTAGGCCATTTTAATCATTCTGGATGAAAATATATATAAACAAATAAAACTCTGTCTATAATAATGGAATCAAGAATATTAAAAGAACTGGTCTTAGAGCAAAAAAAAGAGTTCGAATATGATGACGATTTTGTAAAAAGAATTGCACTGGATAGCATAGCCAGTTATCTGGAATTGCCTCACATATTGATCATATCAGGACTTCGAAGGTCAGGGAAAAGCACTTTGCTAAAGGAGATAAATAAATATTTTTTCAGCAGCGAAACCATTTATTATTTCAATTTTGAAGATGAACGCCTGATAGATTTCACTGTATCCGATTTCGATCTCCTGTATGAGACATTTATTGAACTGGCCGGTAAGAGCAAGATATTTTTGTTTGATGAGATACAGAATGTAAAAAACTGGGAATTGTTTGTAAGAAGAATGTATGATAGGGGATTTAAATTCATAATAACAGGCTCGAATTCATCAATGCTGAGTAAAGAATTGGGAACCAGGCTTACTGGCCGTTACATTGGTATTGAGCTATTCCCCTTCTCTTTCAAAGAATTTCTCAGTTCTAAAAATACCAGTGTCCCTGAAGCCATGTTAACTGAAGACAGGGCATTAATAAAAGGGCTTTTCAATGAATATCTGCAATATGGCGGCATACCTGAATACCTGAGATACAGGAATGACCTTATACTGAAGACGCTGTATGAGAACATACTGTACAAGGATATTTTTGCGAGATACGGGCTTAATGCTGAAAAGGTGCTAAAGGAACTATCCTTTTACTTTTTCTCAAATTATGGAAGTGAGATTAGCTATAATAAATTGCGGATAATGTTGAATGTAAGCATCAATACTGTGAAAAGCTACATAGGCTACCTGGAAAATTCATATCTTGTATTTACCGTCCCAAAATATGACTATTCTGTTAAAAAGCAGATATATTCGCGCAAGAAAATATATGTAATTGACACGTCCCTGATAAATCTCATATCATTTAAGTTTTCAAGAGATTATGGTAAAATATTGGAAAACCTGGTTTTTATCGAACTAAAGAGAGAGAACAGGGACATATATTACCATAAAGGCAGGCATGAATGTGATTTTATAGTCCTGGAGAATAACCGGATAACAAGTGCAATCCAGGTTACTGCCAGCCTGAATAGCAACAAGGACAGGGAATATGAGGGATTGTATGAAGCATTAACCAGATATGGTCTCGATGAAGGTTTGATATTAACAGCAGATGAAGAATTTGAAGACTCATTCAAGAACAAGAAAATAATAGTAATGCCTGTATGGAAGTGGCTGCTGCAATGAACGATATGTTGGAGTTTCAGGTCTAAGTCCCACCTGTTTCCCAATCGTTATTGTTGTATCTGTGTTCCATTACCAGGGATTTAATATCACGCCTCCTTCTTATGTAGTCAGTACTTCCACAGGTACATTCAGGTTTTTATTTTGAAGAAGGTTTAATTTTTCGAATCCAATGATTCTATTGTCTCTATCTTTTTTGAGTATCACTTCGTCTCCTGTTTCTTCACAAATGAATTCCTTTTCGGCATCATCAAACCATACATCAAGTGTGTTTGATTCCCGGTTGATGATGACTTTTATTTTTTCCATATCTGGACACCTTCTTTTATTCTATCAGTGATAAAATCTGTACTGATAACTCAGAATCGACTTACGGGAATCTAAAATTTTATCAATCTTAGGTATGATCCTGTTTCTTTTTAGCTTCGGCAAGGGTATTCATACCTTTTACTATATCGTTTTTGGACAGATTCAAAGGAATCCCGATCTCCTGGAGTTTATACATGAACATCCTTTTGGGTAGTCCCGCTATTTCTGATGCTTTTCCAAGTGAAACCTGGCCTTCAGTATATTTCCTGATAGCTTTTCTTAAATTGTATTCTTGGATATATTTCAATATTGAGGATTTTATAAGTTCCTCTTTATTAGTTGATGTTTCCTTTGAAATCTCTTGCAACCTTCTGAGATAATTATCCTGAAGACTGATTTTTATTTCCATTTATTATCACATCTTTTGCTTTATCAATAGCCTCATCACTAAATGATATTCTGAGTTTATCAAGCATTTCAAAGGCTTGTTTTTTGTTAATGTTTCCGGTTATACTTGCATCAATAACAATGTTCACTGATGATATATATTTTATTCCGATTCTCTCAAGCACTCTATAGACCTTTGAATCGTCTATCAGTATTATAAAATCTCTATTGTTGAAGGCAGTCGATGCAAGTTCTATTTCACCAGATGAGATACTTATTTCATGCCTAATCTCATCAGGGACATTGCTTTTTTGTATTATTTGAATGCATTCTTTATCGATATAATTTTTAAATATTTCAGCATCCTGGGCGAATCCTTCCCCCTTCTTTATTTCTTCAACAACTTTTGGAGTTGTGTTTATGTCAAAATTATCAATCAAGTACGAATGCAGTCCAACTTCAAAAATGTTTATCCATGAAGATGTATTAAGCAAAATCTTAGGGGCAGAAATCTTATTCATTTTTCCCTCCTGAAATATTCTCCTCTACAATCTTTATTTCCTCATCGCTCAGCCCGTACAACCTGTAAACTATCTGGTCGATAACCCTATCTGTAGCCTCGATTATACCCATGAGAGGCTGCAATTTATCCATCGAATCCTCATACCATTCCTGGAGATGCCTGTAATTGGTTGGACTCTTGGGGTCGTATCCGTCCTTTAGCTTCTTCTTGTTCTTGACCAGTATGTCAATTAGCTTCTGGAACTCATGGTTGTAGTACTCCCGCACCGCTGTCTTATTAACCATATCATCCACGGCAGCGCCTGTTTCGCCTTCCAGAAAGCCCAGGAATGCTTTTATCCCAGCATTCTTCTCCTTGTTCATCTCTATCATGCGCTCTGCCAGGTGTGCGAGCAGGTCGTGCACCACATCGCTCTCCTCAGGCTCTGCCCCCAGCCGCTCACTCACGAAATCCAGCAGTGGGGCGGGTTCTGCGGGTGTGTTCAGGTATTGGGTGTAGAGTGCTTTTGCTTCATCCACAAGGGCGGGGCGGCGGTAGGCGGGAGTGATGAAGGAGATGCGGCGGATTGGGAATTTGTTCAAATAAATGGACTGCATGGCATAGGCGCCACCCCGTAGTTTGGAGACGATACGTGAAAGATAGTACCAACCAAGTTTTGAGTTCAGTATTGCAAGGAGTTTTATGTCTTTTGTTGGTAGAATGAAACATTTGTTGTTAGTGAAAAGTGTATTATTACTGTATGCAAATGCCTGGTATGTACAGATTTCTTGCCAAATTATTTTTGGTTTTTCAAAATCGGAGAAATATGCAATAGTATCTTGTATCTCATACCATTTGTAATCGCCTGGTTTACGCCCTGGCCATTTCCCTTGTTTCTCTGAATTCCAATCTTTTGGACGAGGCTCTAATTGTGTACGATATTTTTCTAAATGACTTTTTATAGCGAAATATAAATTAATCTCAATTCCACGTCTTGCAAAAATTAAATATTTATTATTGTAATCAATTCCGTAGCGTTTGACATCCTCTCCAACAATTACAGGTTTAACAATTTCATTGCTTTTTGGGTCTTCTGCGATTAATTTATCCCGTGTATTGCTGTCGATAATGAATGCTTTATTGAAACCCGTTAAAATACCTCTCCTCATTGCATTATCAACATATTCTCCTAAAGGTACACTTATTGAATCTATTTTATCAATAATTACTTGTTCTTCAGAACTCGCTAAAGACCAGTTGTAACCTTCAAAAGCTGTTTCTGGAAGTGGATATGCATCATTTACCACTTCATTCAATGTTGAGAATTCAAGGTTTGGAACCTGTATGTAAAGTGTATTTCGCCCATCTCTGGCTCCATTTTCGGTAAGTATGATAACAGGGTAAGTAGTGGCTTCAGGAAATACTGGCAAGTCGCCAAAATCAATAATCTCACGCAGATAAATTTTTTTGATAAGATATTTGCGGAGATCTTCACCATAGTTTGATTTCATAAATTTATTAGATGAGATATAGCCGAATTGTCCTTTTTCCCTTAACAGCCGATGTCCGCATTCAAAGAAATAAACATAGAGGTCAGCTACACCGTGATAAGCCTCATAGTTCAATTTAAAATATTCCTTATTCGGCCCGAGTTGCTCCTGCCTCACATACGGCGGATTCCCCATCACAGCATCCCACCCAGGATTCACCTTTTGCGCCCCCCTCTCATAGAACACCTCAGGAAACTCAAGCTCCCAGTGGAAGAAACTCTTCTCACCCGCAACCTCCTGCGCCCGCCTGAACCACTCCCGCCCCCGCCAGCGGCTCCAGTCAGGAGAACTACCCGGATTCATCTCGTTCTGCAGGTCAGCATACTCATCCGGCGGCGGCACCACACCAAAATAAGTAGAAACCCACACATTCGCCAGTTCATGGATCCGCCGGTTCAACTCAGACCTCCGGAGCGCATCATACTCATGCTCCTTCTGCTTCACACTCGCCAGGTCATCATCAGGATGCGCCGCAAACTCCCCGTACTTCTGGAGCAATTTATCAAAATGCCCCTTGACAGTGAAATCCCAGATAGTTGGCTGCTTCATACCATTCCCAGCCTTTTCGCCCTTATCCTTTGAAGGCAGCGACTTCAAATCCTCAACCTTCCCGCCGATAAGACTGTTCCCCACCTTCAGGTGATGGTCCAGGAACGTAAGCGGCTTATTAACAGCCACAGTCTCAAGCCACAGCGACAGCTTGGCAAGCTCAACAGCCATCGGGTTTAAGTCAACACCATAGATGCAGTGCCGCACAACCTCCCGCCGCGCCCAGTGCACATCATGCTCAGCCACCTCCTCAGACTCCAGGTCTTCAGGCTTTGCCTCACCCCACGCCTCCACAAGCTTGTTCGCCAAAAACTCGCAGGCCTCAACAAGGAAATGCCCGCTGCCCATAGCAGGGTCCAGCACCCTGATGTCCAGGATATCATGCAGGAACGGACGCTCACCCAGACCCTTTTCTGACCATGCTTTACGCTTATCCTCAAGCACAGGACCCAGGGTATTTCGCACAATGTACTTAACGATATAATCGGGTGTGTAATACGAACCGGTCGCCTTGCGCTCACCTTTGTCAGTGGCAAGATATATCGAACCTGCCGGTACTTCATCAAAGGTCTTCTTGCCCTGTGCATCCTTTTTAGGTATCCATTTCTCCTTACCCTTCTCCTTAATAGCCACAAGGTCCTCTTCAGCCACTTTCAGTTTATATTCAAGCAGACCTTCGTAAATAGAGCCAAGCTGTCTTGTCCCAAGAGTGGAATAATCAATAAAATCCCCATCATCCCTTGCCATCAGGTCGATTGCCTTGGCAAGATATTCATCACCGACTTTTTTAGTGTGCAGGAAAGGATTTTTATCAGGGTCGAACAGCCCGCCGTTGTAAGCAGGAATGTAAAGGACTTCCTTGGTAAGCCCGAATCGTTCAGACTCGCTGCCCTCATTGATCAATGCAAAAAGAGTTTCCAGTTTATTCCAGTAATCAGTTGTGACAGGTAAGATCAGTTCTCTATTATCAATTTTCCCTGCAACTTTATTTTTGATAGATTCAAGACTGAGAGCATCATATGCCGGATTATCAGTATCCAGCAGTTTCCCGCTCTCTGCATAGAAAATAAACAGCAATCTATAAAGAAGCCTCAACGTGTTTTCCTGTACTTCCTTTAAATTATGCTCACTCGGAACAAGGTCATTTTCAGACCTTTCAAAAAAGCCTTCCGAGATTATCTTCATTGCCTCGTATACATTCCTTTGAAGACTATCTCCCAGTTCTTTTGCATATTTAACGCTGCCATCATACACCTGGTCAAGGAAACTCCTGCCATCCGTGCCTTTTACAAAAGCTTCACGTCTGAAAAACAGGTAGAAATACTTGAATCCCTCGACATCACCTGTTTCGAAAATTGTGAGAAGGTTTACATCATAATAACTATCCAGCTTGTAACTGGTTTCATTGTAATATATCCTCCAGTGATGGCCGTTAGTGAGAATGCCCCACTGCACTTGGGTTTTATGCAGATACTGGTCTATCTGGTAACTGGGATTCTGGAACTCGAATGAGCCGCTACTTCCCTTTACTTTCTTATCAAGCAAGACCTTCCATCGTTTTGCATCGCCTACTGCTATAGCTTTAAGATATAGGTCATCAGTTTCCTTGTTTTCCAGGGCTTCGCTCAAATCAGCATCATTTTCAAAGAAGGCATAATCCGGCCTCATCGAACCCTTTTCGACCTTGGCCTGCGGTATATAATGATGTCCGAGCACTTCCTCCAAAATCGGTTTTATTAGAAATTGCTCAAGCATGGATTCATCAATGTTCTTCCAGCTATCTCTTCTGCGCTCATAGATTTCCTTGGCCCGTGCAAATGCCTGACCCACATCTTCATTCCACTCAGGGCTATCTTTAATAAACGATTCAAGATAGTGATTGGAAAACAGATTTCGATTTTGCAAATGATTAAGAGTCGTTTGAGCCAATTTTACCACTAAAATTTTTTATGTTAAGAAGAAAATGAAACACAATAAGATTTGTGGTTTTATTGTTATGTTGCAGCTTCTTGTCGCACCACCCACCCCATATTGGAAAAAACCTCTTTTTAACAACTGATTCGGTACCCTGATACAAATAGATAAGAATATTGAAGATATCAATTATATGGTGAATTGTTCATTGGCAGATTATTCTTATGATGTTGTGGTGGTCGGTGCCGGGCCTGCAGGCTCTATAGCAGCAAGGCATGCTGCCGTGGCGGGTGCCAGGACCCTGGTCATTGAAGAACATGCGGCGTCAGGCTCACCTGTTCAGTGTACGGGCCTGGTCAGTAGCAAGACCCTTGATGTATGTGATATTGAGCCTGGGGTCTGGGTGTACCAAAACATCAAGGGTGCCCATATTATCTCACCTGACGGCAGCAGCATATCCATTGGCGGAGAAAAGGTCAGGGCATATGTGATCGACAGGAAGATTTTCGACAGGCTCCTGCTGCAACGTGCTGCAGAGGCTGGAGCCGATGTGATGATGAAGACGAAGGCAGTTGGGCTAGGGCCGGGAATGGGACAGGGACCGGGGGCGGGACCAGTGCAGGGGAATGCCAATGGAAAGAAGGTGCTGGAAGTCATAACCAACGGCAAGAGGTTCGATATTTCTGCCGGAGTTGTCATAGGGGCCGATGGCGTGCAGGGCAGTATCGCAAGGTGGAGTGCTCTTGGCCAGGTGCAGAAAGTGCTGTCCGGGGTGCAGATAGAGACCGCGTATGATGTGGAAAATACCGACCATGTGGAAGTGTTCCTGGGTAGTGATGTGCCCGGGTTCTTTGCATGGGCTGTGCCAGTGAGCGAAAATACGGCACGTATCGGGCTGTGTGTTGACCCTGCAAAGACGCATTTGAGCGCATATGAACACTTGAAGAGGTTCCTGCACACAAATCCCAGGATAAAGGAGCGCTCGGGAAAGGGATGTTCGGATCTGCTGGTTGGCTGTATCCCACTTGGCCCCCAATCAAGAACGGCAGCTGATGGAGTAATTATCACCGGCGATGCGGCAGGGCAGGTGAAGCCTACCTCAGGCGGCGGGGTGTATATGGGTGCCCTGTGTGCAAAGATCGCAGGTGAGGTGGCTGCAAAGGCGGCGCTGTCTGGTGATACTTCGGCTGGGGCACTGATGGAGTACGACCTACGGTGGCGCGAGGCCGTGGGGCGTGAACTGGCTGTGGGGATGCGGATCCATAATGTGTTCGGGCGGATGGGGGATGAGGACTTCAATGAATTGATGAGGTTCTTTGGTGAACCTGAGGTGCTTGAGTTGATCAATACTTATGGGGATATTGACCACCCGTCGGTGTTGCTGGGTAAACTGGTGACTAAGGCTAAGGGGCGGCGGATGCTGGGTGTTGCAAAGGTGGCGTTAAGGGCTATGATGGGCAGGGACTAGCTCGTATTATTTCATGTGGTCAGCCTGCCTTATGGATTCGTGCGAGTTTGGGTCGTGTCCCCGATTAATTGACAATATTTAAATAGTTTAAATGTAATTCC
>CBDUUM010000014.1:0-18684 GCA_965370445.1 uncultured Methanosarcinales archaeon | reverse complement strand
ACGCCTTCGGTCTATGGGTACTTCAGCGGACCGCATCCGGTTCCTTCAAAGGACCATGGGAAACCGGGCTGTTTCGAGGTTGATACGATCCGGGGGTCTGCAGGCGAAGCTAAGGATAGGGCAGCCTGGCGATAAGTACGAGCAGGAGGCGGACCGGGTGGCGGAGCAGGTGATGCGGATGCCGGAGCCGGGGGTGCAGCGGCAGGTTGAGCCGGAGGAGGAAGAGGAGGAGACGTTACAATCCAAACCACTTGCCAACCAGATTACACCTTTGGTTCAGGTGCAGCGACAAGAGGAACTTGAGGAAGAGGAAGAAATGCTTCAGGCCAAACCGCTTGCTGAAGAGATCACTCCATTGGTTCAAAGGCAGGTTGAGCCAGAAGAGGAGGAAGAGGAAGAAACGCTTCAGGCCAAACCGCTTGCCGAAGAGATCACTCCATTCGTTCAAAGGCAGGTCGAGCCAGAAGAGGAAGAGGAAGAAGAGGTCCAGGCAAAAGCAACTTCAGGTCATCTCTCTGAAGTTACCCCCAATCTCGAATCCCGCATCCAGTCCCTTAAAGGCGGCGGCCAGCCATTGCCGAAATCTGACCGTGCTTACTTCGAGCCGCGCTTCGGCCGTGATTTTAGCCGGGTGCGGGTGCATACGGATGCACAGGCTGTAGAATCGGCGCGGGCTGTGAATGCACGGGCGTTTACGATGGGGCAGGATGTGGTGTTTGGGGCAGGGCAGTATGCGCCGGGGGCGAGCACGGGGCAGAGGTTGATGGCGCATGAGCTGACGCATGTGGTGCAACAGGGTGCGGCCGTGCAGCGTTCCCCTGCCATCATGACCACCGTATCTGGAAAAACCCCGGTGTGGATCCAGCGAGGGGTACTAAGCTGGATCAAAGAAAAGGCCGGAAGGGTTTGGGGCGGTATCAGAGGCATTGGCAGGAGCACTTGGAATGCCGTAAAGCGTGTTGGTCCTTTTGCTGTCAGTGTAGCAAGGCGATTGGGCAAAAGTGCTGCGATTTTAATAAAAAGGTATGGCGATAGGGTCGTTGGCTTTTTGAGCAGATGGGGCAGCCGAGCTATTGGGTGGATAAAACACTTCGGCATCCGGGTTGTTGGTTGGATCGAAAGATGGAGCAGCCGAGCTATTGTAGACATCCGGGTTGTTGGAGTTCCCGAAGCATTGCAGATCATGTGGAAATTTTTTAACAAAACGCGACCATTGAACAGCGCAGAAATTGCAGCGTCTCAACAAGTTCACGCTCCGGGTTTAATACCTTACCACAACGTTCGCGTAGACGAAAACTCAATTTTGACAAGGATTAATAAAATGAGGGCGTTTGTGAGCTTTCACATAATACATTATCCTAGAACAAGTTTACTCCCTCATATTGTGGTTCATGAACTTACTCATGTCGCTCAGTACGAAAAGGCGGGTTCCATATACATGTTTGAGGCTTTGCACGCCCAGTTCATTGGGAAAGGATACCCCTATGGTGATTTGGTGGCGGCGAGAAGAAAAGGGAAACGCTTTTCCAAGTTTAATCGCGAGCAGCAGGCTACGATTTGCGAAGACTACTACAAGGCCAAAAATAATAAGCCTATCGGTAACGGTGGCTCTAAAAAGGATTTAAAACATTATGTTGATCAAATGAATAGTGGGGATTTTTAAGTTAAGCTGACACTATTGGAGATTGCGATGAAAATTTGGAGAAAAAATGGATCAGATACTGTGGTGAAAGTCAAGTCCAAAAGTCCCGCTGCATGCGGCGCATTCCACCGCTTTCACCCACCCGCATTCCAAGGCGTGCAAAATGCATGACTTTTTGTACTCAAGTTAATCCGACCGTATGGAGGATTTTCTTGTTTAATGGGCAATATTTAATACATAATAATTAGTTTAGAGTAAGTCCACAATCATCACGGGCGCATGGCCAAGCCTGGATATGGCAGCAGCCTCCTAAGCTGAAGATCGGGGGTTCAAATCCCTCTGCGCCCGTTGTTTCTTTATTTTCAATTCACTTTCATAAATTGACTATATATTCACCGATTACCCCAGCACCTGTTCGATGCGCTCCAGTGCGTCACGTATGCGCTCCTGGCTGGTAGCATAGGATATCCTGATAAAGTCCATGCTGTTGGGCCCGAAAGCACTTCCCGGCGTGGCAGCCACGAGGGCCTCGGTGAGCAAGCGCTCGCACACTTCATCACCGTTACCGTATTCGCTCACGTCGGCAAAGGAATAGAACGCACCGCTGGGATAATTAGACTTAATACCTATGTTGTTCAGCCCGTCCACCAGCAGGTCCCGCCGTGCCTTGAACTCGGCAACCATCCCGGGAATAAACGACTGGTCCCCTTTCAGGGCCTCCACACCCGCCCACTGGACAAAAGTGGTGGCACTGCTGACACTGTGACTCTGCAGCTTAGACATTGATGTGTACAGTTCATGAGAAGTAGCAAGATAACCCAGCCTCCAGCCGGTCATAGCATAAGCCTTTGAAAAACCATTCACTGTGATGGTGCGGTCTTCCATGCCGGGCAGGCTGCCGATACTGAAATGCTCTTTATCATAGATGATCTTCTCATATATCTCGTCCGAGATCACAGTGATATCATGGTCGATAGCAAGGTCTGCGATCTCTTTTATCGCATCCCTGGAAAAAATTCCCCCCGAAGGATTGCTGGGGCTGTTCAATACAATAAGTTTGGTCTTTGGAGTGATATAACTGGCTACGTCTGTGGGACTAAAATCATTTTCCGGGTCAAGGGGTGCAAACACCGTCTTCCCACCCGCTATCTTGATGCACGGGTCATAGGATACCCAGGCCGGGTCGAACAGAATGCCCTCGTCGCCCTCGTCCAGTATTGCAAGTATGGCCTCGAATACAGCCTGCTTGGCTCCCGGTGTCACGATCACATGGGCAGGCTCGATATTCAGGTTGTTCTCTTCATTCAGTTTTTCGGCAATAGCAAGGCGCAGTTCAGGAATGCCCGGGGAGGGTGAATAATGGGTATCGCCCCGGCGCAGCGACACTTCGGCTGCATCACAGATATTCTTCGGTGTGTCAAAATCAGGTTCGCCCAGGCTGAAACTGATAACATCATGTCCCTCGCGCTTGAGATCATTGGCCAGGTTCGTCATCTTGAGGGTGGCCGATTCCTCAATACTTTGCAGGCGTTTTGATACCATGGTTTCAATCTGGGATGAGATATTATTTTAATCTTTGCACCAGCTTGACGGCAGCCTCGACCGCCCGTTTGGCATAGTCCACTCTCTTGTGTGCATCCAGCCTGCTCATACCCGGGCCCGATATTCCCAGGGTTACCGGTTTATCATATTCCAGTGACAGGTCAGTGATCTTCCTGGTAGCATGCTGCACCACAATCTCATCGTGCTTGGTCTGGCCCTCGATAACGCAGCCGATCGTGACCACGGCATCGATATTGGGGTCAGTTACCATTTTCTTTATGGCCAGCGGCATATCATATACACCCGGCACCATAATGGTCTGCTCCACTGTGGCCCCTAAAAACTCTGCATGCTCCCTGCCCAGCATCTCCATCTGGTAGGTAAGGTCCCTGTTGAACTCTGCTACCACAAATCCCAGTTTAATACTCATAACAATAATCTCCGGTTATTTCCAATTCTATTTCTTATTAACATTATACTATAAATTTAAATATGTTCTACAGACCCACCTGGCCTGCATCCTTATAGCCCTGCCGCTGCCCGGTACCTGCATCACGTTCCAGATCCCGCTTGTTAAACAGCAATTTCACAACATTCAGGGCATGCTCCCGTGAGCGCTGCTCCATCAACCATGCAAGAGTTTTGTCATCCTGTGCTTCGTCCTCATGTACGAACACCTCGATCACATGGGTATTGGTCATCAGCTGTGCCTGGATGATACCCTGGGAAGCCTCGTGGGCGCATATCTTATCCTTTGGGTCTGCCCCGGGCATACCCAGCGCCATGACAATATCACAGCCAAGTTCCTCTATCAATTTCTTGCATGCCACGGGCAGGTCCTTGATACCGGGTACAGTATAACGCTCGATCTTCACAGATGCATTATTGCGCAGCTCATCAATGGCTGCACCCCCCATATCATACCTGGCAAATGTAGTATCTGCAATGCCTACTGTGACCATGTTTTCCCCTAAGTGCTCCTTTAGCTGCTATTGTCTTTATATCTTGTCCAGTTCCCTGCTTGCGGCTTCCACGCCTGTGCCAATCCTGTCAACCAGCCCGTGCTTTGCCAGTACCAGTTCCAGTGCAGAGATGGTGGTGACCATATCAGTGGCAGTGAAATTACCCATACTGCCTATCCTGAATATCTTACCCTTCAGGTGTGACTGCCCGCCAGATATCTGGATACCCATATCCAGCATCCCGCCGCGCAGTTCCTTATCAGTTATACCCTCAGGAATGTTCATGGCAGTGACAGTATTGGAATAACTATGATACTTATCGATCTTCGGGAACAGTTCGATTCCCAGCGCATCCGCTGCCGCCCGTACGGCTGCTGCACCCCGGGCATGCCTGTGCTTACGCTGCTCCATTCCTTCTTCCTTCACGATCCTCAGGGCCTCGCACATGGCAGATATTAACGGCACACCGGGTGTGTATGGTGTCTGTGTGGGTGAGTTGGAGCCTGATTTACGGTATGCTTTCAGGTCAAGATAATAAGGTGGTTTATCGACAATTGCGTCCCAGGCAGCATCACTGACAGTAATGGCAGACAGGCCCGGTGGTGCAGCAATGCATTTCTGGGAACCCATGAAGGCTATATCCACACCCCATTTGTCCACTTCTACCGTATCACCGCCAACTGTAGTAACAGCATCCATAATGAACAGGGCACCGTGTTTGTGTGCCAGTTCAGCTACTTCCTCTACCGGGTTCTTGATGGCTGCACTGGTCTCGTTATGTACCATTGCCAGGGCCTTGGCACCGTTTTCAAGGGCAGCTTCCACGGCCCCCAGGTTAATGGGCGTACCCCAGTCATATTGCAATTTTACCGCATTGCCATAGCGTTCCCCGATATCACACAACCGCTCACCGAATTTACCGTTCTCGATAGCGATTATTGTGTCGTCCTTCCCTATTACGTTCCCTATGGCAGCCTCCATACTGGCAGTGCCGGAACCGGATATTACGAATACTTCGTTTTTGGTCTGGAACAGTTCGGCAAGTATCTCCCGGCATTCGTCATAGATGGCGCCGAACTCCTCGCCCCTGTGACCGAACATTGGTCTGCCCATGGCTCTCTGTACCCTGGGTGCTATGGGTACCGGCCCAGGTATCATCATTAATGTATTTTCAAGTTTCATTATGTAGTCACTCGATACTGTTCAATCTGAATATGAATTGGTAAATATTGCATAATACATGTATTGCATGTATATCTTTTTATTTTTGCGTATTGGTCCCCATAAAAAAAGTATAACCTGCCCTATATTTCCCGCACCTTTTGCACCCTGGACATATAATGTCCGAGCTCCACGTTTCTCCCTACATCAGGTTAATTGATTAAATTAACCAAAGACCAGGTCAATAAGCCACTTTACCGCCTTAATGTATGCATCGATCTCACCCATTAAGTATGCCGGAAATCCTAATATCGACGGGGCCATAGCATCCCACCATAACGGCAGCGTTCCTATTACGAATAGCATAAAAAAGGCCAGAATAAAGATGAGAATCTGTTTTACATTCATTTTTCTACCAGATATGACTAAAGTAGTTTTATATCTATTATATCTATTACACTTATAATTTGTCCATATTTACAAAAACTATATGATAATTCACTCGCTTGTAAGGGGTATGATTATCGGTTTGCTGGGTCCGGAAGGAACGTATTCTGAAAAAGCTGCCAGACAGCTTGATATGAAAGCCCGGCTCAAGTTCTACGATGATCTGGAAGATGTTATTGAATCTGTGCTGACCCGGAATGTTGACTGCGGTGTAGCTCCCATTGAAAATTCACTGGAAGGGTCTATCGGGATTACTATGGACGCACTGAAAGAGTATGATATAAACATTATCGGCGAGGTTATTGTCTCTATCAGGCACTGCCTCCTGTCAAAGGGGCACATGGAAGATATAAAGGTCATCCTGTCCCATCCCCAGGCACTGGCCCAGTGCCGTAAATTTATACGTCAACATTTCAGGGATATTAAGATACAGACCACAGGCAGCACATCACATGCCGCAAAACTCACTTCAGAATTCCCAGAGATGGCTGCCATAGCATCCAGGGAATCTGCACAGAAATACGGTCTTGATATACTGGCAGATGATATCCAGGATTATAAAGAGAACTATACCAGGTTCGTAGTTTTGGGGAATACTATTCCCGAACCTACCGGGCATGATAAAACATCAATCATCATTCACCTGGGCCATGACAGACCGGGTGCCCTGCACGATATGCTGGCTGAATTTGTCAGTGGCAACATCAATCTGACTAAAATCGAATCCAGGCCTTCAAAGCTGGGGCTGGGTGATTATTTATTTTACATAGATATGGAAGGACACAGGGTTGATAGAAATATCAGTGCGGCACTGAATAATATCGAAAAAATTGTTGATTGGGTGAAAATTATCGGTTCATATCCATCAGGTGCAAGAAAATAGTGACAAATTAAGAAACTATTTTAAATATAGACACTTTATGTAGTACTATGAGTTTCAGGTTGAAGTCTGCAATAAAGATCCTGTGGCAAAAGATGTTCTATATGATAGATAATGATTTGCCTGTTATTCGTCCCACTCTGGGAGATTATGTCAATACGATCGAAATACAGAAGCGTCTGGATTATGTTATACTCTATAATCCCAACATAGCCCGGATTGAATACCAGTCCACTTTAAACGGTACAAAAGATAATGTTCAGGAGCAGCACAATAAAAAGGGACTGGACTGTAAGTCCTTCAGGAACTTCAAACGAAAAGACCCAAAGCAGTCCTCGAAAATACTTCAAATAGTGAACCGAAATATTTACGGTCCATTGTTCCAGAAAATGGGTAAAGGATACGGGACATTACGGTCCATTGATCCTGATTCCAGACAAATTACGTATGAAGTGAAAAACTGCGATGAATGTCTGGACCTTCCGGATGTGGGTTTAAAGACCTGTTTCTATTTTTCGGGCCTTTTGGCAGGTATCTTCAGTGCACTGTTTGATCAGTCCATGGGAACATATGAATCGAGATGTGGCACCAACGGAGAAACTACCTGCAATTATGAAATCAATAACATACGTGATGTAGATTTCAAGGATAAACTGGAAAGCTATCTTAATTTATCAATTTCAGATGAAAAACTACGCCAAGTGGAAAAAGCATTATCTGAAAATATATTGAAATCATTGAAAGCCGAAACTCCACCAGAACTAGAAATAGGAACCAATAGTCATATTATAGGCTACCAACTAAGAATACTAAATAACCTGGAACAGAACCCTGAAATATTCTCTGAGACCTACCATAAGGCCGGGCTCAGGTTCAGCAATCTGCTCGTGGATATCTTGAAAAGTTTCTATCAGGTCGACGGCGAGGAGTTACTTACAGAAGCACTCCCTAAATATTACAAAAAGCAACTCCTGGCAAATATAGAGTCAGTTGAAAAATTCCAGGACGGGTTCCTGGTAACAATTTCCGAAGGGGTTGACTGTGCTGGTGTGAAAAATCTGGATGTTCAGCCCTGTGCGTTCATGCGTGGAGAAATAGAGGGTATTGCAAATATTGCTACTGGTAAGCATATCAAGTGCGATATTCATTCATGTAAGTATGATACAGGAGAACAGTTCTGCCAGTTGAGGCTTTCACATATCGAAGAGGAAAAAGATATACCTGATTGGTTGAAAGAGATTGAAGAGCAGTAGAATGCCCGGGAATAAACCCGGCATTTAATGGTATTGCATTCTGGTATTGTACTCTGGTATTTTATTGGTATTGCACTCTTAAGGTCAACTGTAATGAAGAAACTGGACATCATGCCTGATGACCTGGCTATTCTGGAATGGTTGTAAGATGCAGAAATAGTATTTTCAAAATGCATGCACCAAAAGCTTATAAGTTGTAAGGTGGTTAAGGAAAGAACCGATAACCGGTATCATATATTACTATAATTTTTCGTAATTCACAATTTCAATCGGAGGATAATCATCAATGGCAAAACCTAGACCAGCTAAGACGTTCAGGAATTACAACAGCAGGAGATCATATACCCGCCGGAAATACATGGGCGGAGTGCCTGGTAGTAAGGTCGTACATTACGATATGGGGAATGCAAAAGGTGATTTCCCGATCAAAGTTTCCCTGGTTGCAAAGGAGGCATGCCAAATAAGGGATTCCGCACTGGAAGCAGGCAGGATCACGGCCAACAGGCTGCTTGTTAAGAACCTGGGTCTGCAGAACTTCCATGTGAAGCTCAGAGTACACCCGTTTCAGGTAATTAGGGAAAACAAACAGGCAACCGGTGCCGGAGCTGACAGGGTCAGCCAGGGTATGCGCCAGGCATTCGGAAAGGCAACAGGAATTGCTGCCAGGGTAAGGGCAGGACAGAAGGTCTTTACCATATCTGTAGACAAGGAAGGTTTTCCGATAGCCAAGGATGCTCTAAGACGCTGCGGCCATAAACTTTCCACACCTGTGAGTATCGTGGTGGATGAAGGGCAAAAACTTATCAACTGATTCGTTATTTGGTCAAAAGCAAAATAAGGAGTGTTAAATATGGGAGAATATGAAGCTTATCTGGACAGGGCATATGAGAAACTACCCGATATCATAACCACTGATGAGCGGTTCGTAATCCCCGAACCCAAGGTATTCTCAGAGGGTAAAGCTACCGTACTTGAGAATTTTGGCCAGATAGCTGATGTCCTCAACAGGGAGCCCGACCACTTAATGAAAGCCCTTACAAGGGAACTGGGGACAGCAGGTAAGATTGACGGTCAACATGCTGTATTCCAGGGTAAGTTCATGGCAGATGCCATTGCCGAACAAATTAATGCTTATGTTGAAGAGTATGTAAGATGCTCGGAATGCGGCCGCCCGGATACCAAGCTGGTCAAGGCTGAACGTGTCCTGATGCTTCAGTGTGATGCATGCGGGGCTCACCGGCCTGTCAGGAAAAGAAGGGCAAGGGTCGAAGCCAAGAAGGATGCTCTTGAAGAAGGCGAAGTATATGAGTTCAAGATCGAGAGCGTGGGTTCCAAGGGCGATGGTGTGGCAAAGGTGGATAAGTACATCGTATATGTTGCAGGGGCATCCAAAAAGGAGATCGTTAAGGCAAAGGTCAAACGTATTTCCGGTACTGTGGTATTTGCCGAACCTGTAAGGTAGTATTACCTACTCAGGCCTACTCAGGCCAGTAGCGGGCCTGTGACGTATGGCGCTTTCGCACCATACGTCGAAAAGATGCTAATATATACAAAGGGGCTGTGGCCTAGTCAGGAATGGCGACGGGCTCCAGCGGATAAAATGATGAGCAACGGGTCTACTGAGACCAGCCCGACGGGGCCGGTCAGTGAGGAGCCGTTGGAGCACTGATTTGGTGTTCTCCTTGAATTCTTCAAGGGTTCGGAGAGACCCGTCGATCGTGAGTTCAAATCTCACCAGCCCCATCCTTTTTATTTTTTCTACAAATAAGAACTGCTGCCATAGCCATGATTCCCGGCAAGAATATGCACAGGATCTACATCGCACATATCCTGTATCTACTCGCCGGACCCAAGCAGCCACTTCCAGATAGGAATATACGTTATCCCGTCTTCGGATTTATCAACATTCCTTGTAAGCAGGATCAGTTCTGAAACTCTACCCTGGAAATTCTCTTTTAATTCAAGCAATGCTTTAATTTCTCTTTCATCTATAACATCACTGTAAGTAACATTAACTCCTGTCAGGGTATTGTCCTTATTCTTTACAACAAAATCCACTTCTCTGCGACCTTTCCAGTAATATACATCAAGATTTCTTCTTTTAAGTTCGATGAAAGCACTGTTCTCTGCAAGTTTACCTTCATCAGATGAGAATTTGAAAGATGCCGCATTCCTGAGACCATTGTCAATACAATATATTTTTCTTTGTTTCTGGATGGCTAATGACGTTTTTATGGAATACGAAAAAAAGTTAAGTTGGTAGATAAGATACGCCTGTTCCAAATATAGGAGATATTCCTTTACGCTGCTTACAGACAGCCCTATCGCCTTTGATATTTTCATGTAGCTCAACAAGGCTGAGATATTTGTAAGGGAATAATTAGCCAGCTCGATCAACTTTGAACTTTCCCTTATTTTTTTGCTCACTACGATATCCCGCAGTAGAATGCTGTTAAAATACTCATTTAGCCGCATGTGATTAATATCAACATCAGTCTCCAGGACAACTTCAGGAAATCCACCGTTGTTCAGGTAGTTCAAGAAATGGTGAACAACTTCACTTCTTTGCACATCTGTATCTTTAAGCTCAAATCCCATAAATCCAAGATACTCCCTGAATGATAAAGGATAGACAGTCTTTGAGATTACCCTACCTGTTAACAATGTTGACATCTTGTCAGAAAGCATCGTATTATTTGAACCGGTTATTACGAATTTGATATCAATGTCATAGAGATCATAATATTTTTTCAGCCATTTTTCCCAGTTTTCTATGTTCTGGATATCGTCCAAAAATATGTACTTACGACCGGATGGATTGTTTATCTCTATGTAGTTCTCGAAAATACTGTCAAGTATGCTGATACTTTTATCTTCGAGAGGTTCATCCAGATTGAAATACAGTATGTTTGTCGGAGCAATCCCGTTCTCGATCAGGTGATCTATTATCTGGTACTGTACTGTTGATTTTCCACATCTGCGTACTCCGGTTATGCAGATGATCTCTTTTATATTCAGCAGCTTTGTGATCCCGTCCAGTGTTTCAGGTCTTGCAATACGTTTTTTTGATTCAGGGACCTTGCCATATAGCCACCATGGATTCCATCGTTTTACAATTTCCTTCATATCATCATATTTGGTATTTTACTACATAAAACCTTCCATTATAATGGAAGGTTTGTGGTAAAAATCACCGATCGTAATGGAAGGTTGACTCAGCATTCATATACCATAATGGCTGTGATAGCACATGTGTTCGGTCATGCACGCACCCCACATCCCCTATGCCTCACCCACCGTTTACACAGTAAGGCATTGTTCTTTAATTTCAAACAAGTATAAATATATAAACACGCAGCGCCATCAATTATAACATGAGATCAGGTGTTCGTGAAATTATCCTTATAGTGCTTTCAATTGTGCTGGCGATAGTTATTGGGCCATATATCATGATACTGGTTGGTGGGGTCATCAGGATAGTGATTATAATCGTGCTGGCGTACATATTTTTCATAGTTTTGAAACAATTGACAAAATAATAGTGGGATAGATTTAATAACAGCCCGACCAATTGGAAAATCGAGGAACAAAACTTGCGTTCAATCCAGCGTGTAAATAAGAAAACCAGTACTAAGTCCCACAAAGAACGTGTGGAAGACGGCGCACGGTACGTGGTGTTAAAACCGGCCGGATACCCGTTACGAAGCCAGCTTCATGAATATCCCGAAATGTCTGAAACAAATGTTTTCGAGTTCTATGCCCGTGAGCAGTGGAATGGTTTAGTAGTAGAATCAGGCGAATATCTATTTGACCGCAGGATGTTTCCTGATTTTGCGTTCAAGGTAATAGATGTAGTACCCGAAGGTAGTATTATAAGCAACTCTACTATGTTTGTAGTTGATGACATCAAGACAGAAGAGCTAATACCTGAGATATTCAGCGAAATGAATTTCAAAGATGTGATCGGCCAGGATGGGGCTAAACGTAAGTGCAGGCTTATCATGAAGTTCCTTGACGATCCGGATGGTTTTGGCAAATGGGCTCCCAGGAATGTACTCTTCTATGGCCCCTCAGGAACAGGCAAGACCATGCTTGCAAAAGCACTGGCAAATGAATCCGAAGTCCCCATCATTCCAATAAAGGCCACACAACTTATCGGTGAGTTCGTAGGCGATGGTGCCAGGCAACTGCACTCACTATATGACAGGGCCGAGGAACTGGGACCCTGTATAATCTTCATTGATGAACTGGATGCCATTGCCCTGGACAGGCGCTTCCAGGAGTTAAGGGGTGATGTAATAGAGATCGTCAATGCACTGCTTACAGAGATGGACGGCGTGGAAAAGCGGGAAGGAGTATGCACTATTGCTGCAACTAACAGAGTAGAGTCCCTGGATTCTGCTGTAAGGAGCCGCTTCGAGGAGGAGATAGAGTTTGTCATGCCTGATAAGGAGGAAAGACTGGCCATACTCAATTCCAATATATCATCCTTCCCTATTGCACTGGAAAGTGATGTGAGTATCAAGTTGCTTGCCGAACGGACACATGGTATGTCGGGCCGTGACCTGGTCGAGAAAGTGCTAAAGACCGCCCTTCATGCTGCCATTATCGATGAGTGCCTGGTAACTAACCAGCACATGGACGATGCCATCAAAAAAGCTGAAGGTTCAAATCCTTTCAGGAACTCGGATGAAGGAATGTTTCGATAGGGCAAATGAAACAGAAACAACTGGAGATACTTTTAGAACAGGTGGCAATCTTTGAGTCACCTTCACCGTCCCTTGAACAGTACACTACTCCGGCAGGCATTGCTGCCGAACTCCTGTATTTTGCCTTGATGAAAGGTGATCTTGTGGATACTGTTTATGACCTGGGATGCGGGACCGGTGTCCTGGCCATCGGTGCAGCCCTGGTGGATGCGCCCGATGTTGTTGGATTCGATATAGACATGAATGCATTAAAGACGGCCAGGCAAAATGCAAATAAGCTGGGCGTGGATGTGGGGTTCGTATGCTCCAGTATCCGGGACGTGCCTGGCAGGACACATACCGTGATCATGAACCCCCCTTTTGGTGCACAGGTAAGGGGCAGTGATCGGCCGTTTTTAGTTCGGGCACTTGAAGTGGCGGATGTGATATATTCCATCCACAATGAAGGAAGTTATGAGTTCATCAAAAAGTTCATTAGTCCTGCGGTCATTACAGACCGATATAAAGTCGGTTTTCCTTTAAGACGAACTTTTAAGTTCCACAAAAAGGATATTGAAGTTGTTAATGTAGAAATATACCGGATAGAAAACAGGTCCTGACTAAAAGACCATTACCAGCTAACCTTTACTGAAAATAAGATTGGTCAAGGATGTCCGGACATCAAGATCATATAAGAGGGATTATCATTAGAATTAAGAAGAAAAAGTCAGTATCACGCAGGAAATTGGGAACAAATGCTACTGCGGCAGATATGGAAGTACAGGAAGAGGTTTCCACTGAAGAAGAAATAGTGGAAGAAGTAGAAACAGTGGAAGAAGTAGAAACGATGGGAGGGGGAGAAAAGGTGGAAGAAGTAGAGAAATCGGAAGAAGAATCTATTAAAGTCCCTGAAAAACCGAAAATTCCAGCGAAACCTGTAGTGGTGCAGGAAACCGGGGAGTTCGTACTGCCTGGGGATATGGTAGGGACAGCAGAGGAATTCATTTCCAACAATAATACATTCAAATATGGTGGGAATATTTATTCTTCGGCCACAGGACAGGTCAGGATCAATAACAAAACCCGTGCCATTTCAGTGGTTCCAGAGACTGATATACCGCCCATGATAAGAAATGGTGACGTGGTCATAGGCCGTGTGAATGACCTCAGAAGTTCTGTGGCTCTTGTGGAGATCGCCATGATAGAAGGCAAAGGCGAGAGGGAAATTGTAAATATCCAGCCTGCTGCCATACATGTGTCCAATGTAAAGGACAGTTATGTTAAGTCGCTGGACTATGAGTTCAGCCCCTTTGATCTCGTCAGGGCAAAGGTAATTGACGTGAAGTCCATGAGGCTGAGTACATCCGGTAACAACTTAGGTGTGATCAAGGCGTACTGCAGCAAGTGTAATGTTAGCATGGAAAAACAGTCAAATAACGGGAATAAGGGTAGTAAGTTGAAATGTCCTGTCTGCGGGAATATTGAATCGAGAAAGCTGGCTGCAAATTATGGCGAATTTTCCAAATAAGGGGGATGGAAGATGAAACTTACAGTTATTGATAAAACAGATACCGAGATCAGGATTGAGATCGGTGACGAAAGCCATACATTACTGAACAGTTTGAAGACACTGCTGCTGAGTGACCCCAGGGTGGAACTGGCAACTTACCATATTGAACATCCTACTATCACCGAACCTATCCTGTATGTGAAAACAAAGGATGTGGACCCTATCGTTGCCATTAAAGAGGCATCCGACAGGCTTATTGAGGTTTTCGAAGAGTTCAAGAACGTTTTTAATGATAAAGCCAGCATGTAGACCATGCACATCAAGCCCGAAATAAGGATTCTTGGTATCGACGATTCATCACTGCATACCGAGCAGGTGATGATCGTTGGTGCTGTGTTCAGGGGTGGCGAGTGGATGGATGGTGTGCTGCGCTCCTATATTACCAAAGACGGTACTGATGCTACTGATACCATAATCAGGATGGTGACAGAGAGCAAGCATTTCGGGCAGATCAGGGTGCTGATGCTGGACGGCATTACCTATGCGGGTTTCAATGTTGTTGATATTACGGTAGTATTTGAAAAAACCGGTATTCCTGTTATCGTGGTAATGCGTGACTATCCTGACCTTGAACGCATACGGGCCGCCCTGGAACACGTGCCCGACCCCGTGACCAGGTGGGAGGTCATGAAGCGGGCGGGCGAGATACATATGGTTGTGACCCATGAAGGTGAAAATCCGGTCTATTTACAGCACTGTGGTATAGAGCTGGAGGATGCCAGGGAGATAGTGCGGATGTCGTCCACTCACAGTAATATCCCGGAACCGTTGCGTGCGGCGCATCTTATTGCCACTGGTATTGTGTGCGGGGAGTCCACAGGTAAGGCATGAAGCCGTGAGCTCTGCATCGTAAGCTTGACATTTATTTTAGAGGTATAATTGATATTTTGAAAATATCCTGATTAATAAAAACCGGATAAAAGAAATACTCTCAGTCATATATCAGCATTTCATCAGTTACTTCAAAATATTTATCAGCAGCTGACATCAACTCAGGTCTTGTATTTTCAATAAATGATACTATTTCGACTTTCACACCTTTGGATTGAAGTGCATAGACAAGTGGTACAAAGTCACTATCGCCTGTTAAGATAACCATAACATCTACTTTATCGGCAAGCGAAAAGGCATCGATCGCAATTTGCATATCCCAGTCTGCTTTGATGGAACCGTCAGGAAGTCTTCTGGGTGTTTTGGATTTTACTTCAAAACCAAGATTTTCCATAAATTGAACAAACTTGGACTGGTCTATTCCTTCGGGCGAGACGTTATATATGATTGCCCTGGTAATTTCCCTTGATACCATTGAATCTATGATTATACTATAGTCCGGCTTTGCGCCCCTTGCTTTTGCTGATAAGTATATGTTCTGTCCATCTATGAGGATGGCTGTCCGTTGTTTGAATTTGTCTTCAATTTCGTTATACATAAGAATGCCTGAGTTGTTTATATTTCCCAGACTAATTTATACTTTCTGTATCGATCTTATGTATGATTGAAAATCAATCTCCGCCCAGCGACCGTGCAAACTCTATACTACCACAAACCTTCCCCTGGAAATTAACAATGGCAGCCGAAACCTCCCCATCCTCAACAACCAGCTCGGCCGCACCGGGCTCGGACTGTCTGGGCGAAGTGGGGCTGCCTGGGCACAATAAAGTGATGTCCCCGCTTTTGTGCAGCCTGGGCCTGTGGATGTGCCCGAAGATCAGCAGGTCAACCTCCAGTTCCCTTGCAAAATAACCCAGTCCCGTCATATCAACTACTGAGAGCTGGCCTCGGTGTGTCACACCGATACGGACACCTTCGGCCTCAAAGGTGGTATGCTCCGGCAGCAGCTGCCTGATCTCCGGGGAGTCTGAGTTACCTGCCACACCCACCAGGTTGCAGATATCCTGCAATTCATTATAACACTGAAGGGATACGAAATCTCCTGCGTGGACTATCATATCAGAAGAGGACAGCATATCCAGTAGGGGCTGGGGTAGTATTTCGATGGGCTGGCCTGGTTTTAAATGGGTGTCAGAGATAACAGTTATTTTCATGAATGGATAATGCACATGTGATTTGATAATACTTACCACCTGAAAATATCCCCCTGATAGGGGGTATGAACCTGGGTATGGACAGTGGCTGGTAAGACCCGCATCAGGATATCCTAACCTTTTGTAATCTGGTTGTTTACAGGAAAAATGCAATAATCTTTTATATTATAGCATTATTATATGATATTAGTAACACAAATATTAAAGTATGTATTACTATTTGCTATTACGGAATGGATGGGTATTAATATGAAAGAAAATGTAAAAGAAAGTTCTGAAAGTAAATGGGATATTTTGAACCAGATGTTTGTAATTGATCGACTGGCCAACCAGACATATAGTGAGATATATAAACACAAAGCAGATCCCTGGAAAGTTTATAGAACAAAATGCAAAATGTTGTACCAAATTGAAAGTCCTCTTAATGCATACTTATTATTTCAAGAATTGTACGATAAATTAGAACTTCCTGAAAAGCAAATAATGGCAAGGCATTTTTGTCAGTAATAATTCCAGTTATATTATTTATTTAGGTGATAACATGAATCTGTCTCTAACCCAGGAAAAAATATTGTCAAACTTAATATACCTCTATAATAAGAACGATAGGCCACTTCAGGCATCAGAAGTCGCGCAAAGCACAGGTCTCAATGTTGGAACAATCAGAAATCATATGCAAATCCTGAAAATGTTAAAAATGACTAAAGGAATAACCGGCCCCAGGGGTGGCTATATCCCGATAGCGAAAGCATTTGAAAGATTTTCATCGAATAATAAATCAAATCTCAATATGCATCTGAATAGAACAAAATTAGAAGATGTCACAATCTGTGAGATCAAGCTAAACCCACAAGACAATTCCACTTATTCAGGTTCGATAAAAATAATTGGAAATATGGAAAATTTCAGTGTAGGGGATACCGTTACTATTCAAACACCGACTAATAATAACACTATGATCAAAGGAATCATCACTGGAAGAGATTTTAACACCAACACATTATTTTCTTCACCTATTGAAATCCTGGCAGAATAAATGTAAAAAATTTCCAGATAGTCAGGTCTGTCAAATCATTTTGTGTTATAATATTTCCACGTAAAATGTTCACTGATTATAAGAATAATTATAAGAATTATCACCAGAATTAATTTCAAATCCTTTTGCAGCTGATTATTAGTTGAAGGATTAGATAGCTAATATGTATAGGGGCACACAGAGATGATATTATGTAACACGAATGCCAAACTTTATGACAGACACAAAAAATAAAAACCTTCATGTATGTATCATGTATATAGGTAGAAACAAGAAGCAATTCTAATTAAAATAAATTGATGGAGATTATTTCAAAATGGAATCAGAATTATCGAGAATCGGAGTTTCTCTTCCGGATGTCCTGCTTGACAAGTTTGATGTCATAATAAATAACAGGGGATACTCTTCCAGGTCAGAAGGCATCAGGGATGCTATCAGGAGTTATATCAGGTATTATGACTGGATGAGTGAGATAGAAGGGGAACGAGCTGGCAACATAACCCTGGCATATAACCATAAACAGCGGGGCATAGAGGATGTACTTGCAAATATCCAGCATGAATTCACAGATATTATCCAGTCTACTATCCACCTTCACCTGGATCATGACCACTGCATGGAAGTAATAATCCTGCAGGGCGAAGGAAAAAGAATGAAAGAGATATACGAGAATCTTATTAAAAAAAAAGGTCTCCAGCACGTAAAACTAAACACCATCATCCCCTCAGAGATATAAGTTGTAAACTTGAAAAACTGTTTATGATACCGTCATTTCACGGTGTCAGGTTTTTTTAATAGTATATCAAGTATAACTTGATGTATCGAAAATGCTCACTCCGTTCACATTTTCTAATCTTCAGTTTCTTCGAAGCTTCAGTCAAGAAAATCCGACCGAAGGGAGGATGTTGTTCCTCCGCAATTATCAAAACTATTGGTAGACTTATAATAGGACCCATCGGGTACAGCATTGTCTGGAAAATACGTGGAGCGATGATATAATATGGAACCGGAAAAGCTGAAAATAAAACTTGAACACTGGTCAGAGCATAATAAAAGCCATGCTGCAGGTTACATGAAACAAGCAGTTGAAGCCGGAAATATGGGCATGCATGGAGTGAAAGATGAACTATTATCCGCAGCAGAAGACCTGGAAAATGTAGGTCGTCATCTTAAAAAGGCTATGGAAAAACTATAATTGCGTCACTACTGCCATTCGAAGCGCAGGGATGTCATGACCGGATAAGCAGCTCAACTGCTAATACCTTTCACAAGTGAATAAAGCACGTAAACGACAGACATGACCAGAACGATCGTAGCCCCCGACGGCACGTCGAACATATACGACAGCCATATCCCGCCACTGCTGAAAACCGCACCGAACAGGATCGAAAGCAGCATCATCTTTTTAAGATTTGAGGTAAACTGCCGGCTCATAGCCGCAGGGATCGTCAACAGGGC
>CBDUUM010000013.1:0-19041 GCA_965370445.1 uncultured Methanosarcinales archaeon | reverse complement strand
GCGGGGGTAGCCGCAGACGAACCTTGCAAGGTTCGATCCAAGCGTGCATCTCGCTCCGCTCAATAGCACAAAAAAACCCATAATGCGGGGGTAGCCCAGCCAGGTCAAAGGCGCAGGGCTTAGGACCCTGTTTCGAAGGAATCCGAGGGTTCGAATCCCTCCCCCCGCACCTTTAAATTCACTTGCATTACTCAATATAAAAAAATATCTTTAGTTCATTATCTTGCAATGTTTAGCATCATACTAAAAATGAAACTTATGCTATTGTAAAAACTGGTCCCAAAAGATCAGTCAAAATCCTCAAATGATCATTTCATCTTTTTCTTAGCCTTTGCAAGTTTCTTCTTAGCATCACCGCTTCCGGAAGCAGCCAGTTTTTCAAGTTCTGCCAATTCAGCCTTTTTCTTGGTAGCCTTTCTTCCCATATCCTTCTTAGACATCGCCATAGAAGATATATTTAGAAATCTAAACTATTTAAATTATTCCAGTAAAACCCAGTTGATTCAGCAGTTAGTTTTTCGAAGATACCTTTATCCCAATATTCAGTAGAAAAATCGTATTATTTTCACTATACAGGACTGCATAACAGGAAAAAATTTACGACAAGTATAAATACTATTGATAGCCAAAAATATAGACACCTAATTTATACAGAAATTAGAGGGGATGAATTAAATGGAATTAGATTCTAAAGGAAACAATATAACAATAGGAGACCGTGTAAAGGTATTATGGGGATTCGACAATCGAATCCACGTCGGTGAGATTGTAGACATGTGTGAAGGTGTTATTAAGATACATACACACCATGTTAAAATAAACACCATCAATCCTTCCAAAATAACAAAAATAACCTGATATTTTGGACATTTTTTACCTTGTTACAGGGCAGCCTGTCCTGTAAACCTTTTTTTTAATACCAGATGCTTTACCATATCGTCCTTAAAACTATGGCAATCACAATGTCGGTCCAAATGACTGAACATGCAATTTATTTCTTGGCAGGTAACAACAAGTTCCTTCAGATATGGTTACCATCTCCATGATACAATATCACGGGAGCACAGGTCGATAGAGCATCAGGAAGTCACCGACATTATATCCACATCGTGTCAAATTTCTACATGTGGGTTGAGTGGAGCTTTCTTTAAGGCTATATTGTTCGGAGATACTGCTGTGAGGGAAAGATTTATTACCCCTCCAACATCAATTATTCTTATAAAGCTATTGACCTGCCAGATATGTCACGAAAAATTAATTTGGACAATATGTTCCAGTGGGTAAGACAAGACCTGTCGAATTTACGGGGAGTAAAAATATCACTTGTCGCCAGTCAGGACGGCTATATCTTTAGCCAGCCTGCCGAATCCAATATGGAAAAATACGCAAAAGCCTCAGCAACAATGCTGAGAACTGCAGATGTTGCCATATCAAAATATGGGCAGACTTGTTCAAGGGTTATCATTGATTATCCCAATGAAAGGCTAATTGCAACCCGTGCAGGACCAAAGGCCCTTGTTGCCGTACTGATCGAACCGGACACAAAACTGGACCCGATAATCCCTGAACTGGATAGGGTAGCCCATAAAGTCCAGGAAATACTATAGCCCAAAAACTAAATATTTAAGCGTAATCACACCTTCTTAGCCTGAGAATATCACTATACAGGGGCACTTCTTTGAACGGACCGACCAAACCCATAATCTTAGGTATAGAAGGAACTGCATGGAACCTGAGTGCAGCCATTGTGGACACATTTGATGTAATAGCCGAAGTAACATCTACGTATGTTCCACCAACCGGAGGCATTCATCCCAGGGAAGCATCCCAGCACCATGCTGACCATATTAAGAGCGTAATATCTGCGGTACTTGCAAATGCCAGGGATAAAGGAGTTGCCTCCGGCGATATCAATGCTATAGCTTTTTCCCAGGGTCCGGGGCTGGGGCCATGCCTGCGCACCGCTGCCACTGCTGCCCGGGCACTGTCCCTTTCGCTCAACATACCTCTTATCGGTGTGAACCACTGTGTGGCACATATAGAAGTAGGACGCTGGAAGACACCATCACAGGACCCGGTGGTACTGTATGTTAGCGGGGCAAATTCCCAGGTACTGGCTTACAGGGCTGGCCGTTACCGTGTGTTCGGAGAAACACTGGATATCGGCATCGGCAACGCCCTTGATAAATTTGCCAGGGGTGCGGGATTACAGCATCCAGGCGGCCCCAAGATAGAGGAACTTGCTAAAAAGGCAGCATCCTATGTGCCGCTTCCCTATGTTGTAAAGGGAATGGACTTTTCATTTACGGGCCTGTCCACTGCCGCTTCTGCTGCCCTGAAAACATCCCCTATAGAAGATGTGTGTTTTTCATTCCAGGAAACCGCATTCGCCATGCTCGTGGAGGTCACGGAACGGGCCGTGGCACATACTGGTAAGAACGAGATACTGCTTGCGGGCGGTGTGGGTGCCAACATGCGGCTGCGGGAGATGCTTGGGATCATGTGTAATGAACGGGGCATTTCGTTCTATGTGCCCGAAAAGCGGTTCATGGGTGATAACGGCAGCATGATAGCATACCTTGGGCTGCTGATGTTCGGGCAGCAGACTTTGTTGCCGTTAAATGAATCCCATGTGCGGCCAAATTACAGGCCCGATGATGTTGTGGTTACCTGGCGTGGGGATTGAACTGGCCGGATACTGTATACGGAGTGCGCAGAGCATTTTTAGCTTTCTCTGCGTTCCTCTGCGCACTCAGCGGTTAATATTGAACTGAGCCCGCCCCCGATCCACTTTGACACTTCGGTTCTATGCGATACATCAACAGGCTGTACTTCTATTCCGCACGGTAATCGCCATTACAGGACATACACCCATACAATTCTTACAGAAGAGACATGGATCCGGGTCTGCTGCAAAATATTCCAGCTTACCATCGTTCCCGGTTCTAATGTCCCATATTATCGGACCCTTGGGGCATATCTTCCTGCAGCGCCCACAGCCTGTGCAAGTATTCTCAACTATTATTTCCACTGTCATTTCAATGCCATTAAATTTTCCAGGACCGCATCTCCCAGTATTCCAAAAAATTTCCCTGCAATAATGGAAATATATTCATACAAGCATATATAATACCATTACTGGCCTGTTAATTATCACATAACAGGTTTCAATGAGCATACGCATGTTATTGAGATATAGGAATCAATTATTATCCGGAAAAAGGATTGAAATATTTCATGGATTTAAACCACCTACTTGAAAAATTAAAAAACGGGGAGATCGGAGTTGACGAAGCCAGCAAACAGATCAGGCTCGGTAACATCCACACATTAAGCGAAATATCCAACATCGACCCCTACCGGATGAAACGTACAGGCATACCTGAAGCCATCTTTTCCGAAGGAAAGAACCCGGATGACCTGGTCCATATTGCCATGGAACATCTCAAACATGAAGGCAGGGGCATACTCACCAGGGTCTCGGACGAACAGCTTACAGTGCTTGAACAAAAACACACAGTAGAATGGAACAAGTATGCCAGGATCGCCATTCTCAGGGCAGACGGTTTCCAGGTCGATAAGACCGGTGGTGCCATTGGCATAATCACAGCAGGCACTGTGGACGTACCGGTTGCCGAAGAAGCAAGGATCATTGCACAGGAGATGGGTGTGACTGTGCATACCATCTACGATGTAGGAGCTGCCGGTATCCACAGGTTGTTCCCCCCCCTGGAGGACATAATAGAGAAAGGCGTTGATGCAATTGTAGTGGCAGCCGGCAGGGAGGGAACACTTCCTACCATAGTATCCGGCATCGTGGATGTACCTGTAATAGGGTTGCCTGTATCATCTGGATACGGAGCCGGCGGCAGTGGGACGGCAGCGCTGCACACTATGCTGCAATCATGTTCAGTGTTGAGTGTGGTTAATATTGATGCAGGATTCGTAGCCGGAGCATTTGCTGCACGGATTGCCAATGTAGTGGCAGAAGCACGCAAAAACCAGGTTTAGCCCAAGCGTGGTCACTGCACATTACTCTTCCCTGACCTCATCGTACCCGATCTCTTCCTTGGTCAGGTAACATGCAGGATCGTCTGCCCATACATTATCATAGATAGCCTCTGCCCGGACACGGAAATTTGCATTACATATATCCAGCCATTTACATTTTGCACATCTGTCAGCATTAGCTTTTATCAGGGCTTTACGGTCCTTGAGACCAGCCATAAGCTCGTCACTGGTATCCATCCATATTTCACTAAAAGGTCTCTCCTTCACATTACCAAAAGAATAATGCCTCCAGAACTGGTCAGCATGGACCGAACCGTCCCATGATACACACCCGATACCAATTCCCGTAGAGTTGCCCTGGTTCATCATAAGCAGTTCATACACCTCGGCGGCACGTTCGGGGTCCTCCTCCAGGAGGCGGAAATAAACATAAGGCCCGTCACAGTGGTTGTCAACAGTAAGCACTTCCATGGGGAAGCCTTTGTCATGCATCTCCTTTGTCCTGTCCATGATAAGGTCCACCACTCGACGGCTCTCTTCATGGGACAGGTCTTCTTCCACTAGTTTCGAACCCCGGCCCGCATAGACCAGATGGTAGAAGCAGACCCTGGGTATGCCCTCTTTTTCGAGCAGGTCGAAAATAGCAGGAATATCCTGTGCGTTCCTCTTGTTGATAGTGAACCGCAGACCCACCTTGATACCCTCTTTCTTGCAGTTGCGCATACCCTGCAGTGCAGCATCATAAGCACCGGGCACGCCCCTGAACATATCATTAGTTTCCCTCATACCGTCCAGTGAAACTCCCACATACGACAAGCCGATATCCTTTAAGACCTTAGCCATCTTTTCATCAATAAGGGTACCGTTGGTAGAGATCACAGCGCGCATTCCCTTATCCCTTGCATGCATGGCAAGTTCGGGGAGGTCTTTTCGCATAGTGGGTTCTCCGCCTGAGAATAATATAACAGGCGAGCCGAATTGGGCCAGGTCATCAATGAGTTCCTTGCCCTGTTGGGTGGTCAGTTCATCCTTATATTCGATATCCCTGGACTGGGCATAGCAGTGTATACACTTCAGGTTGCAGCGCCTGCCCATGTTCCAGACCACTACTGGTTTCTTATCCTTTGAGAACTGCAGAAGATGGGAAGGAAGTTTACTGGAATCCCGCTCGTATCTAAGTGCATCAGAAGGCTCAACTGTCCCGCAATAAAGTTTTGAAATGCCTATCATCTATCTATATACTCCATATCGTTATTTACACACTCTTGTAATTAATGGTTGCAGACAATATCTCCCGCTGTTCATCAAAAGTGATATCCAGAGAAGACGTGTTATCATCAAGGTATTTTTCCACATGGAATGTGACACCATTCCTGACATGCCTGATGTCCCTGGCAATAACCTTTTCCACTGCCGCAATATCAAGTTGCTGACAGCAGCCTCCGCCGGTTACGAACAAGCGTGCTGCCGGTGAATTTGCCCTCTCCAGTTCAGCTTTTATAAATGCTATAGCTTTATCGTCTACAATAAGTTCAGTCATGATCAATACCAAATTCCTTTTTTACTTCATGTATCAATGCTTTAAAGGTATATTCACCTGAAACGATTGTAACCTGGATTTTATACATATTTAATGTATTGGCAGTTGGATGTCCGATAGCTGCCACTACCATGCCTTCACTATTCAGGACCTGTATGACTGTATCCCTTTCCCCCATCTGCGATGCCAGATCAAGGAAATTCCTGACCATCATAGAACTGGTGAACACCACAGCATCCACTGTTCTGTCCAGAATCGCCTGTATCAGTTCTTCCTGTGCACTATCCTTCGCAGGCCTGGCTATCTCATACACCTTGGTCTCGAAAACTTCAGCTCCGGCTGCTTTTAGTCCATCTATCAATACATGCGCACCGTGTGAACTCCTGGCAATATCTACCACTTTTCCCTTTCCTTTATGCCTGATAGCTTCCACCAGTCCTGCTGAACTATACGATTCAGGCATGAACGATATCTCTATTCCCTGCTCCTCTGCTGCTTCTTTTGTCTTGGGACCTATGGCAATGGTGGTCAGGCGGTTCAAGGCATTAATGAAAACGTCCCGGTCCGGCACCTTGTCCAGCGTGTGGTCTATGCCGTTGGCACTGGTAAATATCACAATATCAGACTTTTCCCCAAGCACCCTGGAGACAAAACCGTCAAAATGTTCATCCTTTTTATCAAGTATCTCTATCATGGGAGCGGATATTACCTCAAATCCGGCCTGCCTGCATATCTGTACTGAATCCTGTTCGTAGCGAGCAGGCCGCATTATAGCAATTGTGTGTCTGGGATTATTGTTTATACTTGTCATGATACCCTTATACTGAATTTATCCGATCTATCCGATTTCACCCAGCTCTTCATGCAAGGTGACCACGCCACCTATGATGGTAATAGCTGGGGCTTTGACGCCTCTCTCCTCTGCCAGTCTGACAATATTCTCCAGCGTACCCACAGTAGTGCGCTGGTCGGGCCGGGTACCCCTTTCTATCAGGGCTACCGGGGTTGCCGGGTCCTTGCCGTGTTTGAGCAGTTCGCTGACGTTTCGGGGCAGCATGCTGACACCCATGAGAATTACTATTGTTCCGCCAAAACGTGCCAGTATGTCCCAGTCCAGTGCAGAATCCTCTTTTGTTGGGTCTTCGTGACCTGTGATGAATGTGACCATGCTGGCGTGGTCCCTGTGTGTTACCGGGATGCCCGCATAGGCGGGAGCTGCTATGGCTGAGGTGATACCTGGCACTACTTCCACCTTTATGCCGTGGCTCACCAATACCTGCGCTTCCTCACCACCCCTGCCGAACACGTAGGGGTCGCCGCCTTTTAATCGGACTACTTTTTTTCCCTCTCTGGCCTTATCTACTAATGCCTGGTTTATCTGCTCCTGTTTGAGGGTGTGGCTGCCTGCATATTTACCGGCATCTATCTTCTCTGTCCCTTCTGGTATGCTTGAGAGTATCTTCTCGCCGGGGAGCTGGTCGTATACCACAACGTCGGCTTCGTCTATTAGCCTGCGCGCTTTTAGTGTGAGGAGTTCGGGGTCTCCGGGACCGCTGCCTACGAGATATACCTTGCCCGGTTTTGTGCTGTTCATGGGATTGTCTCCGTTGTTTAATGGGAATTATGGTTTTCTTATGGTTATGGAAGTATGATATAATTTCCTAATGGGGAGGTGAATGGGTTCTTATCGAGGGGAAAGACAGATGGGGTAAATTAAGCTCCGGCGGTTCCTTTTTATTGAATGATCCATTACCATGTTTATACTAGCTCATGTGGGATATTACTAGCTCATTACTGGCTCAGAAACAGAGCTACAGGGCATAGTTATTAAGATTACTGAACAGCCTCTATAGTCCCAAAAAGAGTTCGATGCGAAAAACTTATAGGACTACACAGACCAACTCCAACTTAGCTTCATATGATCATCGACGCCCACGCCCACATCTTCCCTGACAAGATAGCTTCAAAAGCCATTGCCGGACTGGAACAGCAGTACGGTGTCAATGCCTGCGGCGAGGCCACCGTACCCGGCATACGCACCAGCATGCAGGCCGGACACGTGGACGCCTCTGTCCTGCTGTCAGTAGCCACCACCACGGCGCAGGTGGAGAGCATTAACAACTGGGTGGCAGAAATATCCACCGATGCGCCCTACTTTATCGGTATGGGGGCCATGCATCCCGAATATCCCGACCCAGAGGGGGAGATCCGGCGCATGCGGGAGATGGGGATCAAAGGTATCAAGCTGCACAGCGAGTTCCAGCACTTCTACCCTGATGATGAACGAATGTCTCCCATTTACGAGGCGCTAAGCGACGATATGGTACTGGTGTTCCATGCAGGCGATGAGGTCATCCCTGTCAGGCACGTGCACACCACGCCAGACAGGGTTGCCAGTGTACTGGACTCATTTCCAAAGTTGAAGGTAGTAGCCGCCCACCTGGGAGGACACCGCTGCTGGGATGAGGTGGAGCGCCACCTACTGGGCAGGGACCTGTACCTGGATACAGCCTATGTATTCCCCATACCCGGGCACGAACACATCACAGTGGAGCGCATCATAGACATCATGGAGGCGCATGGCTTTGACAGGATACTGTTCGGCACTGATTATCCTTTCAGGGACCAGGGCATGGAAGTGGCCAATATACAGGGCCTGGACATCGATGACAGGCACAAGGCCCTGGTACTGGGCGAAAACGCAGCCGCGTTATTTAACATTGATACGAACGGGACGTGAAAAAAGATTGAGGACAATTGACTGGAACGACAAGAACAGCACCATTGTTATGATAGACCAGACCCTGCTGCCTGTAGAATACAAGGTCATCGAGTGCGACAACATTGCTTCCCTTATAGAGGCTATTCGTTTGCTGCGGGTGCGGGGTGCACCTGCACTGGGTGCGGCAGGAGGTTTTGGCATTGCCCTGGCAGCCGCTCGCAGCAGTGCCGGTTCCATGGAAAAACTACTGGACGAAATACGCAGGATAGGGGATGTTATCAAGGCCACCAGGCCAACTGCTGTTAATCTTGCCTGGGGTGTGGATAGGGTGCTGGATGCGGCCCGGGATGCATACGATACTGACAGCATACGCAGTATAGTCCTGGCAGAAGCAAAAGCCATTGCCAGCGAGGACGTAGAATTGAATAGAAGGCTTGGTGCGCACGGTGCCGCTCTTTTGGAAGATGGTGATACTGTCATGACCCACTGCAATGCGGGCCGGATGGCCTGCGTGGATTGGGGCACAGCCTTGGGTGTGGTTCGAAGTGCCGTTGAGGTCGGCAAGGAGATAAAAGTGATTGCCTGCGAGACAAGGCCGCTGAACCAGGGCAGCAGGATAACCGCATGGGAACTAATGCAGGACAGCATCCCTGTGACACTGATAACTGACAGCATGAGTGGGCATGTCATGCGGCAGGGTATGGTGGATAGCGTCATAGTGGGAGCGGACCGTATCACCCAGGATGCGGTGTTCAATAAGATAGGTACCTACACCCACAGTGTAGTGGCAAAAGAGCACGAAATTCCTTTTTATGTAGCTGCACCAGTTTCCACATTTGATTTCGAGAGAATGGAGGACCAGGTAGAGATAGAACAGCGAGACGCAGATGAACTGCGTTACATTGCCGGCTGCCAGGTTGCACCCCTGGACGTGCCTGTGTATAACCCGGCCTTTGATGCCACTCCGATGGAGAACGTGACAGCTGTGATAACGGAGAACGGGGTATTCTGGCCACCGTTCCTGCTGGATGAGGTAAGGATTGCGCATTAAGATATGTGTCCTTTTAGTAAATGGCGTTTTATAGTTAAAAACCAAACAATATTTACTAATAAAATACAAATTCCAACAAGTGATAAGCAATAAACCGCCGATTAAGGAGGGAGCGGTTACCCGCTCCTCCTCATCTTAGAACGGTACGTGAGACTTTAACCTCATGCCGCTCAAGCGTCTCATAACCCTTTCAGTATCGGGCAGCGGTTCCGTAAGTTAAAGTAGTCTTGGTCAATATAGGGGTTTTTATCCAATTTCAAGCCAGCACACCGAACAATCTTCGTATCCGAGGTATCCGCTTCAAATCTAAGGGTAACTGACTCTATCTTGAAATTGAAAGCCTGCTTAGGCACTTGATTTAGATAATCCTAATGTGCATTTTACCCTGATTTTTGAAGTGGATACTCCAAACGCTATAATATAGGTGTTAGAGAGCTTGCAGAGATGTGACCGTGGAGAGGGGGGTAAAAATATAATTAAAAGAGACTGTCGTTTTAGTCTGTAATTTTCACACCGCCAAGCTTAATTCACTACTTGTTTCCGTCTTTACAAAAACATTTTGCTGATCTTTTTACCATTCACTCAATTTCAGTCCTATATTTGCCAAGGTGTAACAGCCCGGGTAAGCACTTAAATATCGATAGATTCCAGCCTCAACAGTTCCAGTTTAAGTCCTCCTCCCAGGGAATAGCCGCCAAGCCCATGTTTTGAGACTATGCGGTGACATGGGATAATTACAGGCACCCTGTTCGACCCAAGGGCATTTCCCACAGCCCTTGCTGCTTTTGGCCTGTCAACCATACTGGCAAGCCGGGAATAGGTAATACAAGTACCCCAGTGGATGGACCTGGTGGCAGTAAGCACTTCCTGCTGGAACAGTGTGAAACCTGAGAGCTCCACATCATAGGTTGAGAAATCTATTTTTTCTCCCATAAAGTATCTTTGCAGGTCAGAGGTTACCGACAGGGTTATACTCTCGCCATCAGGACGTTGCTCAAATAACTTCACAGACCTGATAGACACAGGACCTGCTTCCACAGCTACCCACCGTTTCACTTTTTTGGCAAAAAAGCAATCCGTTACATGTTTTTCCATGCTCATATGATATACCAATCAGAATCGTCTGTTACGTGAACATTTGTTCTCCGGATATCTGTTGCCATATCATCTGCAGTTCTTTGGATATCTGTTATTATATCATTTGAAGTATCCAGGCCCGCCGCCAGGCAGATAGCTTCATCGAAATCCCTCTGGTATTCCTGATGATAAAGACTTCCGAAACTGAATTTCAAGTCAGGGTTACGGAGTTTTTCCATTGTCCCGGGTTTTGGTACAATGTCCACCTTAACCTGGCTAAGTTCCACTGCCTTTTCCATGGCCAACCTGAAATCTCCCAAACAATACGCGATCCTGTGTCTGTAATGCTGTTTTGTCAATTCAAGATAACGTGCCAGTCTCTGGCTCTCTAACTTGTGGAATTCCCGTTTGACCTTTGGCACGTCACACCGTCCCAGCATGAACTGGTAATCCATAAACGGATATTCGGTATCCAGTTCCCTGGGCGTTACGCCGCAGGTACCAAATACCACTATATGGACCTGGTCATGGGTGAGATGCCTGAATATAATACTATCAAACATTTTATGGGACGGACTTTCATGATATGGTTTTGCTTTCGAACAGGGAACAAAGATGCATATCTCCCGCTTCGGAGGTTCATATTCGGTGAGAACCCATTCAACAGCCCTGACCATATCAGGGTGTTTTATCACATTTTCACCAATCAGGGGTTCAGCGGATCGTTCATGTTCAGGTATTATCACTTTTTCACCACAAGTACTGGTATGTGTGATATTTTAATAAGTTTTCCAGCTATACTTACAAGTCCAAGTTTCTGTAAACTGGTCCTGAACACCTGAAGTTCACAGATCTCACCCTGTATACGGCCTGAAATCCCATTTCTGGGCCTTGATCTGGTCCAATAGCAGCCTGCTTTTCCCAGGTAGCAATGACAGCAACAGTACGGCAACATGCTTACACATCCTGCGCCTTGCAGTGTCCAGCCGTTTCTCATGGGTAATGGTGCAGTTAAGCTTCACCGGGAACAGTAAACCATCAGGAGTGGGGGGAAGCCCGGCACCAGCCCAGCCCGGACATCCAGGCCGTATTGTACCCATGTGAAAGACCCATCAAAGTTATAAACATTGACAATAGATTAACTTATATTATGCCTGGATACAGGATAGGAGCCGGAGGCTGGGGGTTTTTTGATATACTCGGCGCAGACCCGCTGGAAGCCTATTCAAAGGCTTTTGATTTTGTTGAGGTGAACTCCACATTCTACAATATCCCGCCATTAAAAACAGTAGATTCCTGGGCAAAGCAGGTGCCAGAAACTTTTACATTCTCAGTCAAATGCCACCGCGACCTGACACACAAATATTTGCTAAGCCCCACAAAGGGGGCAGGCGGTCTGCTTGAAGCATATTTGGATATATGCAGGAGACTGCATTCCAACCTGCTGGTGCTGGAGACACCCCCATCATTTAACCCAAACCAGGCGGTTGATAATATCCATGACTTGCTATCCTGGGCCCAGCTTGATGATATCAGGCTGGTATGGGAGATAAAATGGGGGCCGCCCGGTAAAGAACTTGTGAAGTTGATGCAGGAGTTTAACATGGTGCACTGTGTGGACCTGTCCAGGGAGACAGGGGCTGCATTTGAATCAGATATTTTGTATTCCCGCCTGTTCGGGCACGGCCTGCACAACCTGTACCAGTTCGACGATGCCGAACTGCTTGAGATAGATAAAAGAGTGCAGGATAGCGGTTCGGAATCAATGTACCTGTCCTTCCACGGCGGGAGGATGTACAAGGATGCAGCACGGCTGAAAGTATACAGGAAGGACGGTAAGTTCCCCAGGGTCACGGAATATACTGGTGTCAAAGCGTTGCGAGGGGTGCTGCAGGAGGATGCACGGTTCCCTGCCAGTAAGGAAGAGTTGATAGAATCGCAGGGCTGGAAAGTGATCGATGTTGAGGGGGACAGACGGGTTCATGCTAAAGCGCTGCTGGAGAAACTGGATAAGGGGATGTACGGGAATTTGGAAGAAGTAGTAGAGGGACTGAAAGATGTGGAAGGACCGTAAGTGGTGGAAAGGTTGGAAGAATTTACTTCCAACTAATAGATTTATTCCACTTCCACTGTCAATACAAACCTTTGCTCACTATCAGTTAAATTCTCCCACGAACGGCTGTACACGCCCGTCACCTGCTGCGTCCCGCTGGCAGTAGCTTTAATATCCCATTCGTGAATGCCGCCCGCACCCACCAGTCCGGTGGCGGGAGGTAAGAAATTATCGCTCATGATCTCAAGACCGTCGGTGGTCTCCAGGGCCCACTGGTATCCTGTTGTGGGGTTCTCGTTCAATTTGATCCGGAAGGTATCGCCCGTTGCCAGTTCCACTGTGCTGCCGTTATTATCCTCTGTAAAGACATTTGCCCCGGAAACGCCCCCTACACCTTCGATGATGTTATCAGAAGAGAGTTCAAACGAATCTGTCACACTGTTGACATTAACGTCATACGTACCCGCCTTCAAACCGTATACATCAAGCGGGACTCCTTTTTCGTAGGGTACAATGGCCTGTGTACACATCATATCTTTTGGTCGTTTTGTTGTTATCGTAACTGTGAATATATTGCCGTCTCTTTTTGCTTCAGCCCTGTCAATCTTGGTACATCCGTCCGGCAGGTAGCCTTTTGCGATTACATGTATCTGCACAGGAAATGATTCGAGTACCATTATTTCGGTGGATTCAACTCCGGCAGTTCCATATGTGTAATCCCCGTCTTTTGATTCACTTATGTTATCTTGTGTATCTGAATCTGTGGCTGAATCTTTAGCTGAATCGGGAGCCTGTGTACATCCGCTTAGTATAATTAGTGAAGTAATGATCATCAGGATGACCAACCAGATCATTGATTTCTTTATCAATTTAACATCTCCATTCTTAATTTTCACATATAGAAGAAGACGTGGATTTTATATATCTTTTACTTTGACTGTAAATCGGTTTGCAGTTAATTTCATTCAGAGAACTTGAGCCTTGAAACGCCCATGTTCACTTTGAGTTTCAACTCATCAGGCACGCTGTCCATCAGTTCCGGTTTAAGATAGACCGCCCTGGCCCATGCGTGGGCTGCCTTATCATATCTGCCCTTGTTATAGTAGGCCAATCCCATACCGTGATGTGCCTCGATAAATCTTGTGTCCAGCTTTATGACCTGCTCAAACTCCTTTATCGCATCCTCATACTTTTCAAGCTCTAAATAGACATGTCCAAGATTATTACGGGCCATGACATACTTTTGGTCAAGCCTGACAGCTTCCTGGAATTGCTTTACTGCCCCCTGGTATTTCTTTTGTCCGGCAAAGATGTGGCCCAGACTGTTATGTGCCGGTGCATATCCAGGATCAAGCTCCAGTGCTTTTTCAAGCTCAAAGATCGCCTCATCGTATCGACCCATCCCGGTATAGATATGTGCAAGGTTGCTGTGTCCTTCTGTGTATCCCGGGTTGAGCATTAATACCTCATGGAGTTCCTCTATTGCTTCCTCATTCCTGCCCATCCTGTTGTAGACCACAGCCAGGTTATTGTGGGGTTCAATATAATCCGGATCAAGTTTGAGGGCTTCCTCAAACTCTGTGAGAGCTTCCCTGTACATGCCTGCCGTATCATAGGCAATACCCAGGTTATTATGGATAATATGGCTAAGACCAATATCAGTGGTCATCTGGAAGAATGAGTAATATTCGGTTATAAAATCATATGTCTCTTCATCCATTCCAGGTATTTCATCTACATCTTTAAGGAAATATAAATTATCCTGGCGGTCATATGCCTGCCGGACATTTATTTCCTTAATCGAATCCAGGCTGAAATCAATAAAAACCATAGAACCTGTAGAAAAACTATCAATCACGATACATACATGGCGTCCGGCACTGATCGTTTTTACTCCTTCTACCATATCGTTTATAATGATATAACCAAGCTGGGTCAAGGCGGCACATGAAACAAGGAATTCCTTCTCATTTCTTATTATTTCATCAGGTATACCTGACCCGTTGAGGATCGCAAAAATATCCTCGTTCTTCAGGTTCAGGCCGTTCACCAGAAGCTTGAGCAGTGGCGGGGGAATATCAGGCCGGAAGAAGCCTTTGTCTTCCAGTGAGACCATCAACTTCTTCAACGAATCCACCAGTTGTGTTATATCCTTTTTCTGGCTGGCAGAATAAATTGATTTTTTAATTCCAGGGAATCCTATCTCCCTGAATAAAGTATTGAGCCCGTTCTGGATATCCTGTATTAATGCTTCATTGTAGCCCAGTTGGACGAGCAGTTCCCTGATCCCAGGGCCGGGATATATTTCTGCCATTGTTAACGAATAGCACTCCCCTTTACATATGGTTTATGGGAGGGGAATTACGATTAGCCTGCAACTAAATAGATAAAATCTTTTCAAAAATGTGAATTTCACTTGACAATTCGTATGGATGCAACATGCCGTCTCCCTCCTCCTCCAACACTTTCGCAGTCCACATATCTGCCCAGTGGAGCAGCAACAGCAGCGGTTCTTCCCGGTGCGACACAGACCTCCCTTCCGGCACATACATCCCGTCATGATATGCTATAGCCTGGGCTTCCTCATCACTGAGCGACACATACCTTGACACCAGATACAAACTCCTCAATGCCTGACCCATTGAGACGAGTTCCGTGTTGATGAAATATTTCCCTGTGGCTGTTCCATTCTTTACCTCCTGGATATAATACGGCTTGCCCGGCATACCGACTTTGCCTACATCGTGGAAGAGCCCAACAACTACACATGATTCGTCACTGATATGAGGGGCCAGAGTATCTTTTATGCGAAGTAGCGTCTCTGCCACCCCGACGCTGTGCTGTAACAGACCGCCTTCTATGTTCAGGTGATATTTTGTACTGGCCGGGCTGGTCAGCCAGGTGGTTTCGGTGTGGAGCATGTCCACCAGCTCCTGTACTGCGTGTTTTCTTTCTGTTACTTTGGCGAGCAGTGATTCATAACGCTGCTGCATGGCCAGAGATTTGTTTTGAGTAGACATAATAAGATTATCCTGATATCTTTTTTTTGCGGCTTCATTTCTAATTGCTTCTTTCATCCCCCTTTACATATCAGTACAGCAAAGTATATATTTCTTGCTGTGGTACTATGGTACTATGGCGCCATGGTACCATGACACAATAAATTAGAGGGATACGATGCCAGAGAAGGAACTTGTACCGGTTGAACTGGAGGACGGCAGTATAGTGGAATGCAAGAAGGTCAAGAAATTCGGCTACCGCATACCGAAATATAAACCCGGGTACCTTGAGGCCCTGGAGAAGGGCGAGGATGTGGAGATGCCAATATCGTGTGCGTCTACGCCTACCCGGTTCCACAACAGGGAGAATGCCATACGGTATGCACGAAAGACAAAGGACGGGAATGTGGTGTTCCTGAGCCCTACTGAAGTGGATAAGAAGAAGACTGAAGACTGGCTTGCAGATTGAATGTTGAGTGAAAATAAGAATGAAAATGAAAAAATTAGGGTGGTAAATGATGGTAACAATGGAATTGAATGAAAAAATGTACTATGCCTGCGGGTTGTGCAGTACGGATTCAAAGGTACAGTGGCACAGGCCTGGGACTAAGATATGGCATGAACATAAGGAATATATTGACCTCGATGAGACCAATTCTGACAGGCCGAAGTATTTCTGGTGTACTTTTCACAGGCGTCCGCATGATTTTAAGCGGGGGTGCCTGAAGTACAGGGCGCAGATAACCTTTAACGGAAAGGGAGGGAGTAATAATAATCCGACAAAACAGTTGTCTCATGAAGACGTGCTGCCGCAGATCAGGGAGTATGTGGGTAAGCATTCTGATGCTGTGGACTGGATAAAGGTGGTAAATACAAGCAGTCTTCCGTGGCCGTGTAGCCAGAAAAACCGGTTGTTAATGCCTGATTTGATCTACTGCAAACCTAACAGGTCAATGAAGTTCGGGTATTCTATTACGAATGTGATTGAGTTTGAGAGCGAGACATCTGCTCCCTCTATTGCCAATAAGGTTGAGAGGTTCAATGAGTCATCGAGACGGATGATAGAGGACGGGGCGCAGAGTGGGAGGGTACTGCCGAGGGTTATATTTTTGTATGACAGGCAGACCAGGGTTTCGCTGGAGGAAGTCAGGAGGGGTGTGCAGGGTGTTGGGACAGAGTATCTTGATGGGGTTGTTGTGGAGTATTATGATGAAGGAGGGGAGTGGTTTGGGCGGTGGTTTGAATATATCTCAGGTGTGTAGTATCTATAAGCATGCCTAAGTTAAGCAAAAAAAGGAAAAAGAATGGAAAAAAGGGATGAACGGGAAAGACAGGTACTATAAGAGGTAAAAATTATGAAAGATCAAGAAAGAGAGACAAGATGTACATGGGAGAAATCAATGGAGATTACCAATATAAAAACGACATTGTACATTAATACAAAAAAAGAAGTAGAAAAAAACATTTTTTTTGGAATGGGAAAGAAAAAGCAATTAGCTAATATTTTACTAGAAAAGGAAATAGAGAATAAGGTGGAAATTAGGCATAACATAATCGGGATGAGGTTCGCGCTTATCCCTACCGGCGATTTCTTAATGGGGTCGCCAGAAGATGAGAACGGTAGAATGTATGACGAAAGTCCTATGCATAAAGTATCCATTAGCAAGCAGTTCTGCCTTGGAATATATCCCGTGACTCAGCAGGAATGGAAGGCTATAATGGAAAATAATCCTTCAAATTTCAAGGGAGATGACCTACCAGTTGAGAACGTTTCTTGGGATGATGTTCAAGATTTTGTCAGGAAGCTCAATAAGAAAGAGGGTACTAATAAGTATCGTTTGCCTTCGGAGACCGAATGGGAGTACTCTGCTAGGGCAGGCACCACAACAAGCTATTTTTTCGGTGAAGATGCATTAAAGCTTGATAAATATTCGTGGTACAATAGAAATTCGGGAAGAAAGACTCATCCTGTAGGGCAGAAACAATCCAATATATGGGGATTGTATGACATGCATGGAAATATATTAGAATGGGTTCAGGATAGTGTTTATTCAGTTGAAGGTATACCACAAGGCTATGATGTCGCACTTGGAGATGGTAGTGCATGGGAGAGTGAAAATAGCTTAGACCGAGTTATTCGGGGTGGTTGTTTCTTAAATGGCGCTTTGGAGTGCAGGTCAGCTAGTCGCAGCAGATATGGTAAGGGAGACTATGGTCTATTCTTAGGTTTCCGCCTTTTAAGGGAAGTGTGACATTCAAAGCAATAACAGAGAAAATATGATACGCTATGTAGGATAAATAAAGGAAGGAATGTGGTGTTTGTGAGCCCTACTGAAGTAGAATATGCAAATAGTAAAAATGAATGAAAGATATATTATGCATAATCCTTATGCAGTACGGATACAAAGGGCTTAAATGATTTTAGGATATATGAATAAATAAAATTTATATTTAACGAATATTTTTTACCAATCATACTGGAGAAAAAATATGAACCTATTAGAATTTTATAATAAAAAAGGGCTTGATCTCGTAATATCAGGTAAAAATGAAGAGGCTATTGAATGCTTTAATAAAGTTCTTGAAAAGGATTCTGAAGATATACTAACCTTACATTCCAAAGGGTTAGCACTAGAAAATTTGGGGCAAAATGAAGAAGCAATTGAATGCTTTAATAAAGTTCTTGGGATAAATCCTACATATGTAGACGCTTTATTTAGTAAAGGGAATGTTCTTAAAAATTCAGGACAAAATGAAGAAGCAATTGAATATTTTAATAAAATTATTTGGATAAATCCTAAAGATGAAGATGCTTTTCTATTTAAAGGGTTTTCTCTAGCAAATTTAGACCGAAATAAAGAGGCTATTGAATGCTTTAATAAATTTCTTAGACTTAATCCAGAAGATAAACTTGCATTGGTTAGCAAAGGGGAATCACTAGCAAATTTAGGCCAAAATAAAGAAGCAATTGAATACTATAATAAAGTTCTTGAATTTGAACCAGAATATGAATTGGCTTTGACAGACAAGGGGGAAGCATTAGAAAATTTAGGCCGAAATGAAGAAGCAATTGAATACTATAATAAAGTTCTTGAAATGGATCAAGAATGTGGATTTGCCTCATATTGTAAAGGGAGAGCACTAGCAAATTTGGGCCGAAATGAAGAAGCTATTGAATGCTTTAATAAAGTTCTTGAACTTGAACCAGAAGATGAAGATACATTGAATTACAAAGGGCTTACCCTAACAAATTTAGGCCGAAGTAAAGAGGCTATTGAATGCTTTAATAAAGTTCTTGAACTCAATCCTGAAAATGAAGAGGCCTTGAAATATAAAGAGCTTACCATTACTTGATTACTAGATTAAAGTTCTTAAAAATAAAGTTATATTGATTATATAATAAAAATTGTATTATTAAAAACAGTATATATAGATAATGGGACACATTAAAAAATATAATTTAGTTATGGGTGATCATAATGGTACGTTTTCTTCACACTGCAGATATTCATGTTGGTGCCAAGTTCAAAGGGCGGTCGTGTCCCCGATTTACTGAACAGGCACTCTGAACGTTAATAATTCTTTCAA
>CBDUUM010000012.1:0-20024 GCA_965370445.1 uncultured Methanosarcinales archaeon | reverse complement strand
GCCCCGGTGGACACGATGACCAAACCTGTCATAGTACACACAACAATAGTATCGATAAAAGGCCCAAGCATGGCGATCAAACCCTGGCGTACACTATTGGGCGTTTTGGCGGTGGCATGTGCCATGGGTGCACTGCCCAGCCCTGCTTCATTGGAGAATATCCCCCTTGCAATACCAAAACGCATCGCACTGGCCACAGCAGCCCCGGTAAATCCACCTGCTGCTGCGGTACCAGAGAATGCACTATCTATTATCTGTAAAAAGGCCGCCGGGACCTTGTCAAAGTTAAAGACCAGGACTACAAGGGCAGACAGGATATACAGGACAGCCATGAAGGGTACAAGGTTGCCTGCAACAAATCCCAATCTCTTGATCCCGCCAATGACAACAGCCCCCACCGCCAATGCAAGTACAAGTCCGGTAGCTATTCCCGGTACATTAAAGGTATCGTTCATGGCAATGGATACTGAGTTGGCCTGGGTCATGTTGCCTATACCAAATGATGAGAATACACCAAAAACGGCAAAAGACATACCCAACACAATACCCACCCTGCGGTATTTCAATCCTCTCTCAAGATAGTAGAACGGCCCGCCGATCATTGTACCGTCAGGCAGTTCGTCCCTGAAATGAAGGGCAAGTGTGCATTCCACGAACTTGGTGGCCATACCCACCACTGCGGTCAGCCACATCCAGAAAAGGGCACCTGGTCCACCCATTGAGATGGCAGTTGCAACACCTGCGATATTTCCTGTGCCTATTGTGCCGGATAGTGTGGCCATTAAAGCACGAAAAGGGGAGATATCGCCTTTTTCTTCCTTTCCGTCATGTTCGGATACAAGACGAAGGGTGTACACAAGTTTGCGTACCTGAAGCCCCCTCAACCTGTACGTAAGGAAGATGCCGGTGCCTATCAGCAGCAACATCATCAAAGGACCCCATACGACCTCATCAATTACAGTGAGTATCTGGTGTATGCCGGTCAAAGGTATTAGCTCCCGTGAGATGGATCCATATTAAATTACTATGGTACTGCCTTATATTTTTTCCACCCTGAACACCCTGTCATTCTTCCTGACCCTAGCAGCCACGGCAAGGCCCACATCCTGCCCTTTCCCTGCTTCCTGTACCAGATCCCTCCCTATCATCAACGACTCTACTTCCTGCTCTATGTACGTACTGGTTCCTTCGATCACAATACTGTCCCCGACCGCCAGCCCTCCTTCTAATAGCCTGACCGCTGCCGCACCTTGTTTAAGGAAAAAGTTCTGCACCACACCCACGGCCTGCCTGCTCACCGATGAAGCATTCATATCAGCCTCGATTGCCATACCATCCGGTCCCGGTGTACCGAAATAGAACCCAGTTGAAAAGCCCCGGTTATAGACCTGGGCCAGTTGTTCTTTCCACTGCTGTGCCCGCTCCCGGGTATATGAACCATTCCGGCAGGCATCCAGTGCCTCACGGTAACACCGGGACACCACAGCCGCATAACCCGGATTCCTGAGCCTGCCCTCTATCTTGAACGTATCCACTCCCGCATCTATTAATTCAGGCACATGCTCTATCATGCACAGGTCCCTGGCGCTCAGCAGGTGTTTCCCGCCCAGTTCAACCAGTCCCCCATTCTCACCGTGCAAGGTCCACTGCCACCGGCAGGGCTGGGTACAGTCCCCGCAGTTGCCTGAGCGTCCCAGCAGGTAGGCCGACAGGTAGCAGCGCCCTGATATTGCCTGGCACATGGCACCATGCACGAACACCTCCAGTTCTATATCGGTATGCTGCCTGATATCCTTTATCTGCTTTAGGGTCAACTCCCGCGACAATATCACACGACTGGCGCCCAGTTTTCTATAAAACTCTGCCGTCTGCCAGTTGGACACATTGGCCTGGGTGGATATATGCAGCTCAAGGCCGCACTCTACAGCCTTGCTGATGACGGCAGGGTCCCAGGCAATAATTGCATCCACACCGGCATCGGCGGCAGCCTTCACTACGGCGTCCACAGCAGGCAGATCCTCCGGATATATTACGGTATTGACTGCCAGATACGCTTTCAGGCCGCTGTCTCGTACCTGCTCTACAAATGCATCAAGGTTATCGAGGGTTATATCCCTGGCCCGGGCTCTGAGACTGAAACGGTCAATTGAAAAATAAACAGCATCGACATGGTCTTTACAAACAGATAAAGTGGCAGGATTTCTAACACCAGCCACAAGTTCCGGAATAGGATCAGACATACTGGAAAATTATCCTGATGGTATTTTATGGTTATGGATATATCGTCATAGACGCGTTCATTTCTTCGCTATCATCACTTCCGTGGACTTTATGATCGCAAGCACCTCATCCTTTTTTTTGAGACCCAGTTTCTTCACGGCTTCAGAGGTTATTATTGAAGTAACCACAATTGGTTCGATGGAGATCATCACTTTGGACATAACATCTCCCGGTTCGACGTCCACGACCTTTCCAACGATCTGGTTGCGCGCAGTAATCGCAAGCTCCCCTCCTTCATGGAATCTTCTGTCGTCTATTGTTTCACGGGTGATTTTATTTTGGGCATCATATTCAGCAAGCATCTCTTTTGCATAGTCGGTTAAAAACGTCCCCTGTTTATTGCCGCCGCGGACTCTTATGACTACCGGCCGACCTGCACTTTCCTCAATCTTCTTCAGCATCAGCCAGGCACGTTTATATGAGATATTGATCTTCTTACACGCCCTGTTCAGGGACTTCTCTTCGTCTATGGCTTGTAAGAGGGAAGCTTTGCCTTTTCCTATCAGTGACTTCCCGTTTTCAGTTAACCACACCTTTGTTCTGGCTTCCATTCTGTTCACCTGATAATCAAATCACCTGCACAGCAGCAACCTTCACCTTCAATTATATTTCAGGTGCTGCTTTTCTAAAAGCCTTTCTATTGCACAGGATGTATATAGATTTACTATACAGATCAGATAAAATCTTTACACAATGGCATGGATAAATGAAATTAATTTCGCATTAGATGGGGAAGATCATTAAAAAACACAGACATCAACTTCCCCTTCCGTCAATGTTTCATCCTCCCCGATCACTACAAAACCATCCGCATACGCTATCGATGTGATCAGGCCGGATCCATTGAACGTAGGATATGCAACTCCTCCTGCCAGTTTAACCGGAAGATAGCGACGCATCCCATATTCTGAAGTCACTTCCTCTGACAATCTTGCACTCCTTATATCCCTGATTAACGGAAGATGTGCCATAGACCTCAGCATCGGAAGTAAAAATACATGAGCACAGACCAGACATGACGTCACATTTCCAGGCATACAGAGAATCAGTTTTTCATCTATTTTACCCGCAAGCATTGGCATACCAGGTCGCATCCTGACACCGTGGAAGAGTATCTCCCCCATCTCAGAAACCACCTCTGGCATAAGGTCTTTTTTCCCTATAGAAACACCTCCCGACGTAAGGATGATGTCATATTTAAGCGCTTCATCTAACTTTTTTTTTATATCCCCGAAATCATCGGATACTGTTCCAATAAAAAATGGTGAGCTACCCGATTGTTTCACAATCGCTGAAAGTGTCAATGAGTTCACATCATTGATCTGCGCGAGTTCATCACCTGTAGAGATAATCGCAATATTGGGTGTATCATAGACCTTCACTTTACTCATACCCAGTGATGCGAGTATCCCAATATTTCGCTCATTCAGAAGACAGCTTTCCTCTAAAACTGTCGCTCTACGCTCAATATCACACCCCTTCCTTGAAATATTCAATTCCACATCGGATTCACAAACTCTGATCTTATCATTGCATTCCTCTGTGTTTTCAACCGGAATAACAAGATTTGTACACACCGGGATCTTCGCACCGGTTGCAACCCAGCAACACTCACCACTTTTGATGATTAGCTCTCGTTCATCTCCGGCAAGCGTCTCTCCGATCAATTTGAATGTTCTTTGATCGGGATTTTTATCCATAATCGCATACCCATCCTTCTCTGCCCGGTCATAAGGTGGAACCCTAATATCAGAAACAATGTCCCTGGCCAGGACATGTCCGAATGAATCCTTGGTATCCACATAAGTTTTTCGATCAAAAGTGAATCCACCCAGGATATTCTTTGCATCGTCCACTGGTGTTAGGGAATTATAGGAATTCACCATATCACTCAAGATAATCTCCTCCCACAGAATAACGTCCCCATCTCTTCCCCTTCAACGATCCTCCTTATCACATCAACCTCTTTCCCGTTTGCGATCACAACATCACAACCTGCTTCCATACAGGTCCTGGCAGTAGCGATCTTTGTCCTCATTCCTCCAACAGCAAGTTTGGATCCGGTTTGACCAGCCATCACCTCAATCCCTGGCGTTATCGCTGTAACTGTTCTTATCAACCTTGCACCTTCATTATCCTCCGGATTGCTGTCATATAATCCGTCAACATCGGTCAGGATGATCAGAAGATCCGCACCTGTATCAACAGAGACCATCGCTGAAAGACTGTCATTATCACCAAACGTCTTACCGATCTCGTCTATAGCAACAACATCATTCTCATTGACGATCGGCGTGACACCCAACCTCAGGAGTTCGCGTATCCCGTTCCTCAAGTTCTCATGTTTCTTCTCATCATTGAAGTCATCATAGGTGAGGAGGATCTGGGCAACGATCCCACCGTAGTGTTCAAAGGCGCGATGATACACCTCCATAACCTTGCTCTGCCCGATTGCAGCACAAACCTGCCTCAAAACGATCTCGGATGGTCGCTGCTGAAGTGAAAGTTCACTACACCCGAGCCCGATCGCACCCGATGTAACGACAATGAACTCCTTTCCCTGCTTCTTGAGTCCGGATATCTGCTCTGCAATGTTCTCGATCAATCCGTAGTTAAGACCCCTCCCCTCGCTGGCAAGCGTGTTCGTCCCGATCTTAACAACAACCCGGTCTGCTCTGAGTGACCTCATATCTCACACCAGCCGTCGATGAGTGAACCGCTTCCTGCCATCTACGTAATCACTGACGATCTGCCCGTTCCCTGTCAATCTGTACTTGTAGATCGTAAGCCCCTCAAGTCCGACAGGTCCGCGCGAATGTATCTTGCCGGTCGATATCCCGACCTCGGAACCAAGCCCATACCTGAACCCATCCGCAAACCTCGTAGAGCAGTTCCACATAACAGAGGATGAATCGACCTCGTTTAAGAAACGCTGCGCCGTCTTCTCACCAGATGTAACTATCGCATCGGTGTGGTGGCTACCGTATTTGTTTATATGATCTATCGCACCTTCAAGCGAATCAACGATCCTTATCGACAGGATAAGGTCGTTGTACTCGCATCTCCAGTCACTTCCTGATGCCTCGGCACACCCGATTATCGCTACAGTCCGCTTATCTCCTCTCAACTCAACGCCCCGCTCATCGTATCTTGCCTTGACCGCGGGTAGGAACTTATCCGCAATACCCTCATGAACAAGGAGGGTTTCCATCGCATTGCAGACCGCAGCATACTGGCATTTCGAATCGAATGCAATATCAACCGCCATATTGAGATCAGCATCCTCATCCACATAGACATGACATATCCCATCCGAATGCCCAAGCACAGGGATCTTCGTGTTCTCCTGTATGTACTTAACAAGCGCACTGGAACCTCTCGGGATCATGAGATCAATGTAGCTGTCGAGTTTCAACATCTCACGCACGTCCTCTCTCGTTTCGACAAGCTGGATCGAATCCTTAAAGATCCCGTCCACCTCAACTGCATTTTTTATCAGGTTAAAAAGGATCCTGTTGCTGTTGTGTGCCTCAGAACCTCCTTTCAGTACGACCGCATTTCCTGACTTGATGCAGAGCGCCGATATCTGGACAAGCGCATCAGGTCTGGACTCAAATATCACGCCGATAAGACCGATCGGGGTGGACACCTTGTAAAGCGTGAGCGACTCATCAAGCTCGGTTGCGCTGAGAACCTTTCCAACCGGATCTTCAAGCCCTATCACGGATCGTACGCCCTCGATTATCTCATCAATTTTTTTATCATCAAGTTCGAGCCTTTTTATAAGTGCCGGTGTGAGATCTTCGGTTTTTGCCTTTTCTACATCCTCCGCATTCTTTTTAAGAATTTTATCCATATTCTTATCCAGATCATGAGCCACACGCTCAAGTGCACTGTTCTTTGCCAAAGTCGATGCGGATGCAATACCCAGTGCAGCACCTCTGGCCTGTTTTACCTGCTCTTTTACTGTCATCTTTGTTCCTCCGGTCCAACCGGTTATGGTATTACATGGACCGAACATGCTTTAAATGTCAATACAACATCATTCCCAATCCCAAGTCCCATATTATGCACTGCCAGTCGTGTTATATCAACAGAGAACTCAGCGCCGCAAACATCGACTCCGATCCTCATCAAAACACCGTTTGGGAATATGGAGACGATCTTGCCCATGATCTCATTCCTTGCACTCATCTTCTGGTTGGATCTCATCAGGATGATCTCCTCCGGCCTGATACATGCCTTCACATGGGTCCCTTCGTCCAGAGGCATGAAAACCGCAGTCAGGTCAAAGTTTTCTGTTGTTATGTTCATCACGCCTTCATTTTCATCCAATGAGACAATTTTTCCATTAAAAATGTTCTTCATACCAATAAACCTCGCCACGAATTCTTTCTCCGGCTTATAAAATATCTTTTCAGGTGTTCCACTTTCCTCGATACTTCCCTTGTTCATAACTGCTATCCGGTCGCCAAGCATCATTGCTTCCATCTGGTCGTGCGTTACAAAAATGCTCGTGATGCCGAGCTCTTTTTGAATACGTTTCATCTCGAATCTCATGCGCTCACGAACGATTGCATCAAGGTTGCTCAGTGGTTCATCCATAAGTATGCATCTTGGTTCTGTGACGAGTGTCCTTGCAAGTGCGACTCTTTGCTGTTCTCCACCACTCAATTTCATCGGGTTCTTATTATCGAATCCGTCAAGACCAACGATCTCAAGCGCTCTTTTCACCTTTCCTTTGTTATCCATTCGTCTTGCTTTCAGACCGAATTCAACATTTTCATGGACATTCAGGTGTGGGAATAGCGCATGATTCTGGAATACGAAACCGATCTCCCTCTTTTCTGTCGGCAGACCGTTCATCTGCGTTCCATCAACATAGATATCCCCGCTATCTTCCTTTTCCAATCCTGCAATTATTGAAAGCGCTGTCGTCTTTCCACAGCCAGATGCTCCGAGAAGGACAAACATCTCACCCTTTCTCACATGCAGATTCAATGATCTCAATACATCTTCATTTCCAAAAGACTTGCAGATATCATCCAGATGGATCATTGTACCTCCCAAAATATTTGAAGACAATAAGCATTATAAAAGCAAACCCCATCAGGAATAAAGAGAGGGCAACCGATGCCCCGAGATTGCCGGACATAGCATGCATGTAAATACCGATCGTCATTGTCTCGGTCCTGTATGGGATGCATCCCGCCACCATCGCAGTCGCTCCGAACTCACCAAGCGCACGACTCCATGTCATTACAACTCCTGATATGATTCCATTGCGTGCAAGCGGAAGCGATATTTTCCTGAATGTATAGAATTCCGATGCTCCAAGTGTTCTCGCAGCTTTTATTGTATCGGGATTGATCGACTCGAATGCAGTCCTTGCTGAGCGTATTAAGAATGGTGATGCGACAAAGAGTTGTGCGATGATTATTCCCTTTACCGTGAACAGGACCTCGAAATGCCTGAATATTCCCTGACCCCCGAATGCGATGAGGATTGCAAGACCACATACAAGTGGAGGAAATATGATTGGAAGATCGATCAATGTATCAAGGATACTACTGCCCCTGAACTGTTTGGTTGCAAGGAAGTATGCAGTTGGGATCCCAAAGAAGAGGGCAAGAAGAACAACAACAAATGAAGTCTTAAGGCTGATGACGATGGATGATAGAATTTCCGGCGATCTGATCTCATCCATAAACTCTGTGATAGATGTCGCGGTAAAGAGGCATGCGATTATAGATAGAATGAAACCAAAGAAGATAGCAGCGATCAGGGAGAATAATAAATGAAAGGATGAACTGGAGTACATAGAACGTAACCGCTGCCTGAACAAAACATATTCCACCATGATCTTCTACCTTCTCGTAGAGAGGTTATTTTTCCATCACAAGAAACTCGATCGCATCCTCAAACTGCTTTACCTTGCCACCACCCTGTGCGATCTTTGCCATCATCCTCTTTTCATCCACTACTTTTACTCCGGCGATCATATCCACACCGTAATCAAAAAGAATATCAGACATCGGTGTGCCCGGACCGAGGACAATTGTATATCCCTGGCTCAACTCCAGTAATCGCTCGATCGACTTGTTTACGATCGCAGAACTTGTTATCACAACAATATCCGCTTTTGGAATGATGTATTCTGATGCGGTATCCGGCAGGTCCCCTTTTTTTGGCTCCTTCTCTATGACCCATAGTTCATCTGCACATTTTTGCAGTTCATCAGCAACCGGAAAATGGCCTATCATCGCTATTTTTTTCCCAATGCCGTTTTCAAGCAGGAAATCGTTGACATTTAATTCTTTACCTTGCGGAGAGATCAACGAGTTGACTGCTGCAAGACCTATACCCGCTTCTATCATGTTCCATGATCGTAAGTATCCTGCAAGTTCGGGTGCTGTTTTTTCGGTCAGTCTGCCAATATCCTGCACCATGGTATTATGTGGCGCCCCAAAATTCTTTGCAACTCCACAGTTTTTACTCAAAACACCTATCCATGAATAACCGACATGAACATCCCGGACATTTGTATCTGGCAGATCAGAGATCAGGTCATCTATTAGTTTCATATGCATCACTCATTAGTTTCATATACATCACTCATTAGTTTCATATGCATCACTCATTAGTTTCATATACATTACTCATTAGTTTCATACACATTACTCATCAGTTCCATCTACATCACTCCCTTACTTTCATCTGAATATGGGACAAAACCGTATTTTTCGTATACCGCTTTGCCTTCATCAGAGGCAACGAAATCAACAAAATTTCTTGCATATTCTTTATTTTCCGAAAATGTCAGCACGCCTATCGGAATAGTCTTTATGATGTTCTCATCCCCAGGTATCTCTATGATATCCGTTTCATCCAGGGCAAAAAGCACAGATTCCCTCCATGTGATCGCAGCATCCACATCTCCTGTGGATACATAAACGATAAGTGCATTTACAGTGGCACCACGAGCGATGGTATTTTTCTCCACGGCATCCTTGATCCCATTCTTTTCCAGTATCTTATTACTTAATTCGCCGATCGCACTGGCTTGTGGATCTCCCATAGCAAGTCTAACACCGGGCTTTGTGAGATCTGCCAGACAGGTTATATTAGCAGGATTTCCCTTTGGGACTGCTATTACAGGTACGTGATAGGCTACGATCTTTTCGTGATCAATAAAATTCTTATCCTTAGCAATGTCGAAATAGTACATTGCTCCGGGCTGGTAGACATCTCCCATTTGAGCAAGTTCGATCTGGTTTAACAGGTGACCCGAACCGGCATAGTTGTAAACGATCGAAATACCATATTTCTCCTTATATAGTGTTCCGATCTCATCCATTGGTATTCTCATTCCGGCACCACAATATACCATGAGTGACTGCGGCTTTTCTGCCACTGGTGGTGTAAGTTCACTGGCAGTTCCACCAACTGGTGTGACTTGTTCCTGTTTCTCTACCTGTTCTTCTACTTGTTCCTCTCCGATGCATCCAAGTGTAATTGCACTGCAAAGTATGATCATTGCCATGAAAAATATTATTTTTTTCATTATGTTTCCTCTGCATATCTCTATAGTTGTGTACACCCGCATCCGGTGCCACTTCGCTTGTGTGACTTGCTGTTATAGATTTCTGTTTGTATAAATACGTTATGTTTAAATATCATAACGCTATAGATTGCAGATGACCATTTGACCATTGATCGAACGGTGGTTATTGGAATACAATATCTTCTGAGGTTAATCACATGGACGAAATTACCCAGCAAATACGGGACCCGGAATTACTTTCACAGATCGGGAAGGTGGTTCCGTTCCATGGATACCTGAGTACGGGGGCATTCATAGGGATCCAGATGTTCAATATTGCAAAAAAGGCACTTGACCTGCAGGATGGAGAGCGCATATTCGTAACATGTGAGACATACAACTGCCTTCCGGATCCTTTCCAGGTACTCGGGGGTGCCACCATCGGGAACAAGGGCTTGAAGATCGCAGACTCCGGGAAGATGGCGGTTGTGGTAAACAGGCATGCTCCGGTGGGTGTGACATCAGTGCGTGGAACCAGGATATACCTGGATCCAAACAGGACAAAAAAATATCCAAAATTACACGCATGGTACCTGAATAGTGAGAAGATCTCCCATAAAGAGGCCATCCATGATCTCATGAAAGCCGGAGAGGATGCGTATACTTACGAAATGGTCGATGTTGAAGTTCCTAAAAAACCAAATAAGTGCATAAAAATGTGCGATAAGTGCGGGGAGTACTTTGTCCAGTATGGAGAAGAAGTTCTCTGCAGTACATGCACAGCATAATAGATAGGTGGAATAATGGAGGAAATTAAATGAACGAATCGGTGTTTCAGACAAAAGACGATAAGCAGCTGGTTTACATCCCTGAGAAATGTGTATTGTGCGGAACCTGCGTCATGATTTGCCCAAAAGATTCTCTTGTGATAGGAGATGTGGGTGCCGTGGCAAGGGGACTCGTTGATGATGCTTTTATTAATAGCACGCCGGATACCTGTATAGTATGCGGGATGTGTGCCAAGGTGTGTCCGACAGGTGCACGGGAAATGAGGCAAGATGGCAAGACAGTGAAAGATGAGATGTACATTCATGGTGCCATAAAGCCTACGACCATAAACGACGACTGCATGCACTGCGGCCTGTGTGAGCAGGTCTGCCCTCAAGGGTGCATCGAAGTTAAGCAGTGGCTGGCAAATGACGGCAGCGTCGTTATGGATGGTAAGACTACGATCAACCAGGAATGCTGTGTACACTGCGGCTGGTGTGCGGCTGTTTGTCCTGTCAATGCCATAACTGTGGAAAAGCCTTTTGCTGGCGAGTGGAAGATGGACGAAGATACATGCCAGACATGCCGCACCTGTATAGACGTGTGTCCGTGCGATGCTGTATTTGCCCGTAAATGGGATGCAGGCGAGAGGGTTGAGAAAGTCACACACAGACCGGATGCATGCATCTACTGTGGTGCCTGTGCAGTTGCCTGCCCTGTTGATTCTATAACTGTTACAAAAAGTGCGATCGTGCCTGAAATGGCAAAGAAAAACCCATTTGAAAAGAAACTTGTCGACATACCCACTCCTAAACCAACCCGGACCACGATACTGGTCACAGATGAAGACATGTGTCTTGGATGCGGAAACTGCGTCATAGTATGTCCGGTCAACGCATCATCAGATCCCTATCTCGCTTCCGGGCATCTCAACGAACTGGACAGCAAACCGCTGCTTGAGATCGTGAATGGTACCGTTAAAGTACTTGATCAGGAACAGTGTAACGGCTGCGGCACATGTGCTATGATCTGTCCTGTGGATGCGATAAAACTTGAAATAAAGGAGGTGTGATCATGGCTGGTAATAAAACAATAGCGATCAAGAATGGATATGTGTTTGACCCCTTAAATGAGATCGACGGGGAGATAATGGACATCTTCATAAAAGACGGAAAAGTGGTGCATGAACTATCTGAAGCTGACAAGAAAAATGCGAAGGTGATCGATGCAAAGGGTATGACCGTCATGCCTGGCGGTGTTGATTCACACTCCCACATCGCAGGAGCAAAGGTCAACGGCGGAAGGATGATGCGCCCCGAAGATAGTTACAAGTGGAACAGGAAGAAAACCCCACTTACTCACTCAGGTACCGGTTATACTGTTCCGTCCGTGTATCTTGAAGGATACCAATATTCCCAGATGGGATATACTACTGTCTTTGAAGCTGCGGTCCCGCCACTTGAAGCACGTCACACGCATGAAGAGATGCGTTCGATCCCCATGATAGACACAGGCGGCTACCTTGTGTTGGGTAACAACTGGTTCCTGATGCGCTACCTGCGCGAGGGTGAGATAGAGAGGGCTGCGAATTATGTCGCATGGATGATGAAGACACACAAGACCTACGGGATCAAGTGCGTCAATCCGGCAGGTGTCGAGAACTGGGGTTGGGCAGAGAATATAGGGGCACTCGATGAGGCTAACATCCACTTTGGTGTCACTCCGAGAGAGATGATACACGGGCTGTGTGAGATCAATGAACTTCTCGGACTTCCCATGTCAATGCATCTGCACTGCAACAACCTCGGGCAGCCCGGATGCTTCGAGATAACAAAAGATTCACTTGAAATACCATCGCAGATCAAAGCGAACCAGAACCTTGAAGTCGAGTGGGCAGAGACTAAAGTGGACTCAAAAAGGAAACAGTCAGTGTACCTCACCCATGCACAGTTCAACAGTTTCGGGGGAACAAGCTGGGGGGACTTTGAGTCCGGAACAAAAGCGATAATAGATCACGTGAACAAGACCGATTACATCGTAATGGACAGCGGTTGTGTTCCTTTCGGGGAAGCAACAGTTATGACAGGTGACGGCCCGGCTATACATAACCTGTATAAACTTACCGGTAACAAGTGGTCAAATACTGATGTAGAGATGGAGTGCGGTTCCGGTATTCTGCCTTTTACATATCTTAAGAGCAACCCGATACACAGTGTACAGTGGGCAATGGGACTTGAGATATTGCTTCTTGTAAAAGATGTGTGGAAGTCTATTATGACAACCGACCACCCCAACGGAGGCACGTTCTTGAAGTATCCGAATGTCATTGCCTGGCTAATGTCCCAGGAAGCAAGAGAAGCTACCTTTAACGAGTGTCATCAATGGGCTCGCGACAGGAGCGACCTTGGGGCTGTGGACCGGGAGATGTCACTCTATGATATTGCGGTAATGACAAGAGCCACCCCGGCAAGAACGGTTGGTATATCACACCGAAAGGGCAGCCTTGGTATTGGTGCAGACGGGGATGTTACGATCTATAACATGGACCCGACCAACCTGAACACCCGTGATCACGAAAATCTGGTACGAAACTTTTCACAGGCAGAATACACCATAAAAGATGGAGGGATCGTATCCAGACAGGGTGAGATCGTAGCAATACCAGAAAAGAGGACGTTTTACGCGGATGTGAAAGTAAAAGAACAGGGTGAGAAGGATATGCTCGCTGACGTTAAGGAGTGGTTCAAATACTACACAGTTGGTTTTGCCCATTATCCAACGCCGGATAGCTACCTGATGAATCCGACACCCATCAAGATCAATGCAGAGGGGTGATTTTCATGGAAGAAGTAACACTTACACCAAAAGGTGAGATAGATATAATGGTGGAGGCAGAGGTGATCACACCTGATACTTTTGCCACAAAGAGCGCAAATGAAATTGAAAACCTGATTGTATGGCAGGGTTCACATGAACTCCCACTCTTAGGGTTCTTTGATGTTAAGGGCAAGGGAGGAAGTTCTGCTGCGGAGACATCGATCATCATTGAAGGAGATGTCACCAGGGTCAAGCGAATAGGCGAAGGTATGACTGGAGGCAGTATCGTTATCAAAGGTTCTGCTGGCATGCATACCGGATCAGGGATGAACGGCGGGGAGATCGTTGTCAAAGGTAATGTCGATGCATGGGCAGGCATGGAAATGAAAGGCGGACTCCTGCACATAACAGGTAATGCCGGTGACCATGCCGGTTGTGCTTATCGCGGTAGCTGGCATGGAATGACTGGAGGTAAATTACTTATCGACGGCAGTGCCCAAAGCCAGGTCGGCGGCGGTATGAGCGGTGGAGTGATAGAAGTTGCAGGCAGTGTGCAGAACTTTTGCGGTATACGCCAAAACAGCGGCCTGATCATTGTGAAGGGAGACGCTGTACGCGGTGTTGGAGCCGAGATGAATGGCGGAACGATCGTTGTTGCCGGCAGTATCATGAACTTCCTGCCCGGATTTGAATATGCAGATACAGAGAGTGACCTGACATTCGATGATATCGTGTGCCAGGGGGAGTTTCTGAAGTTTACAGGTGACTATGCACTTGTTGGACGTTCCAAGGGTGCGTTGTACGCATCGAAGATTGCAAATGAGGATTTGTGAGGTGATAAGATATGGAAGCATTACTGAATACAGGTGGTACGATTGATGAGGGCAGGCTTGCCAAAGGAGGCAGCAAGAACACAGAAGATTATATGATAGAGTGTGCGGTCTGCTGGATAGCTCCTGATGACTTTGACGCTATGGGCAGCCCGGAAAAAGTGAAGATGACAAGTATGGACGGTAAACACACTGTTGCTGTGTATACAAAACGTACCGACTCGGTGCGTCCCGGGCATGTTTTCATGCCAAGGGCTATCTGGGCAAATGTAATTGTGGATCCGAATACGTTTTCCACAGGTTCTCCACTATATAAAGGAAGCAGGATCACACTCGAACCCACCAATGACGAGGTGTTCAGCACAGAAGATGTAGTCTTGAAAGTATATGCAGGAGGGAAGTGAGATGTTTACTAAGAACATAGTATGCCCTGTATGCGGGGGTTCGTGTGATGACATACAGGTGGAGCTAGGGGATGGCGAGATCACTGTTAAGAACGCATGCAAGATGGGAAATGCCAAGTTCCAGGAAGTGGTGAGTTCCCACCGTATCAGGGATCCGATGATAAAAGAGAACGGTGAGCTTAAGAGGGCTGACTGGAACGATGCGATCACAAAGGCGGCCGAGATACTCACGTCTGCAAAGCGTCCCCTGCTTTTCATTGGCAGTGAGACATCATGTGAAGCCCAGGAAGTAGGGCTGCATATCGGGGAATACCTCGGCGCTGTAGTGGATTCCAATGCTACGATCTGCCATGGTCCGACTGTGATGGGGATCCAGGAATCCGGCATAGTCGGCGCAACCGCCGGTCAGACGAAGAACAGGGCCAATCTTTCGGTGTACTGGGGATGCAACGCGCTTGAGTCAATGCCAAGACACATGTCCAGATACGGTATCTTTCCAAGAGGCTACTGGACAAAACGCGGCAGGTTCGACAGGACAGTCATTTGCGTGGATCCGAGAAAGACACCGACAGCAGCAGCAGCCGACCTTCACATCCAGCTCAATCCCAACTCGGATTACGAGCTTTTCAATGCCCTGCAAACAATACTCAACGGGAAAGAACCACATCCAACGGTGGAGACGATCACTGGTGTGTCTATTCCTGAGATGAAACAGATGGTGGAAATGATGAAGGATTGCAATTTCGGTGCTGTATATGTGGGATTGGGCGTGGGCTCGTCATACGGCAAACACAGGAATGTTGAGGCAGCATTAAACCTCATAAAGGAACTCAACAATCACACCAAGTTTACGATAGGGGCATTACGAGGTCACTGTAATGTTGCAGGTTTTAACCAGATCGCATCCTATATGTACGGTTACCCATTCGGTCTTGATTTCGCGAGAGGATACCCGAGATACAATCCGGGTGAGTATACTATGGTAGATGTTCTAAGGAATCGCGATGTGGACGCTGCATTTGTCATGTGTGCCGACCTTGTGTGCCACACCCCGGCAGACTGCGCTTCATATCTTACAGAGATACCTATGGTTTGCCTGGATATTGCACCGTGCCCGACTACGGTGGCGTCTGATGTTGTTCTGCCTGGTGTGATCGACGCTATGGAGTCAGCAGGTACGTTCTACCGGCTGGATAATGTACCCATCTACTTTGAGCCTTTTACAGACTCTCCGTTTGGGTACACACAGAGCAACGAGGATACCATGCACCAGCTATTCGAAAAGATCAAGAAGATGGCGTGAAAAATATATGGAAGATGACTGGCACGTAGACAGAGATGGAGGATGGCAGAACTACTGGAAATCCGGAAATACATCTGGTGTTTCCACTGACACTGCCTTCTATACATCCGTGCAGTGCATCGAGATCACAGACGACGGCAGGAAACAGATCGATGTGGACGTTGCAATCGAAAAGAGCTTCAAGTTCAACGTGAACAACACCCACATCACCACCTTTCTCACAAGCCCGCGGGAACTTGAAGAACTTGCAGCAGGCTTTTTGCTGTGTGAGGGTTTTGTGACCTCACTTGATGATATCACCTCTATGGAGATCGGGGATGACTCCATCTCATGTGAGATCATGGATAAGCTGCAGCGAATAGGGCAGCAGGAACGGTATGCAGGTATTGAACACATAAACTCCGCCGCTGCGAACGTCTGCTTTGAAACAAAGGTTATTTTCAGTGCGATAGAGCAGCTCAAGGTGCGTGCAAAGTCGTGGAGGAGAACGGGCGGCACGCATTTGTCAATGGTATGCAGTTCCGATGGAGAGGTGCTAGCGTTCTGTGAGGATGTTAGCAGGGCGTGCTCTGTGGATAAGACGGTCGGCAAAGCGATGCTTTGCGGCATCGACCCTGCGAACTGCGCGCTTGTGACCACTGGCAGGCTCTCGGCTGCCATGGTTGCCAAGGCAGCACGTGCTGGTTTCCCGCTTATTGCCAGCAAGTCTGCGCCTCTGAGCGAAGGTATAAGGCTTGCAGATGAGGTGGGTATGAGTCTGGTGGCATTTGCACGCAAACCCGACCTTTATGTGTATACCGGAGCACATAGGGTGATATGAATGTACTCAGTGATAAGGGATAAATTCGAACAAATCGTCGAAGAAAATGACCTGCTAAACGAAACAGTGATGATCAGGGCAAAACCCCTTACCCCTGAAGAAGCTATAGGAAATCCTGAGAGCGAGGACTTCCCAATACTAAAAGGGCATGAGCGTCTGATGCAGGCTGAGTTTCGGGGCAGTTTCGGTCAGGCATTCACAGATATGCACGGCAATTTCGAGGGAACGCTCAGGGATGTCCTGGATATGGAGCTTACGAACAACTTTAGGAGAGCGATCTTCATTGCAAGCCTGAATGCAGTGATGCGAAATCTTGGTTTGATCGAGGGGAGCGTTCACTGTAAGGACAACGGTCCTAAGGAATGCGGTGTGGATCTGGTGGAATTATTCGGGAAATACGAACGATCAAGGGTCGCACTGGTCGGGTTCCAGCCGGTTCATGCACGGTGCTGCTCAGAACTGCATGAACTTAAGATACTGGATATGGACTGTGAGAATATAGGACAGGAGAAATTCGGTGCTGTTGTGCTGGATGGCAGCAAGTATGCAGAAGAGGTGCTGGAGTGGTGTGATATTGCACTGGTCACGGGAACAACGGTCGTTAACGGGACCATTGAACCGATACTTGATAGTGCGAGGGAGAAGTCAATCTTCTATGGTATCAGTATAGCAGGGGTTGCCCAGTTACTTGGTCTTGAGAGGTTCTGTCCACGATCGACATGATCGTTGAGTGGGGGGTTCTAAAAAAACAGGCCGATGGAGCGTATTGCACTCAGGATAACACCTGTTGCAATAACAATCCTGCAATACTCTATCCTTTGTACACACTTTCAACCACTTCCCTTATACGCTGTGCTGTTTTCGGGCCGATAGATTCCACCTCCATCAGTTCATCCTGACCAGCCCTCATTACACTTTCCACACTCCCGAAATGCTGCAACAGCTTACGTGCAGCCACAGGTCCGATATTGGATATGGAAGAAACAATATATTCCTGCTGCTCACTCAACGTCATTGCCGTTTTCCTGCCGTGGAGACTGGGCGTGCGTTTTTCATCCACCTGCTCGCGTTTTGCTATTACCTGGATCAGGGCCGCCGTATCCTCGGCATCCCTGGTGCTTATTATCGGGATACCGAAACCAGTTGCAATGGATGCCAGCACTCCCCGTATGGCGTTGGGATGTATCTGCCTGGCCGTATATAGATTATCACCTTCGATAATAAGTACGGGCCGATCATATGTCCTGGCCAGGTCAGAGAGCTGTCCGAAGATGTTCCTGTTCTTATCAATAATGGAATCCAGAAAGTCCATATCAGTCTTGCGCTCGATAGCCACCCTGTCACTTACGATATAATCCCCCACTTCCAGTGTGGCCAGTATGACATCAGCCCCACCACTCTCAAGAGCCCGGGCCACGCCAGAGCGAATCTCGCGCCGGTCTACATATATCTGCAGTTTTTCACCTGAATAATCGAGCAGTTGTTTTTGTCCTACCTTTTCTGCAGGCTGCTCCGACGTCACCATCATCCCTGGTGTCCCTGACTGTTCTGGTATCCCCGTCACCCCTTGCTTCTCCGGCGTTCCCGGCATCTCCGACTGTTCGGGTATCCCTGACTGCTCCGTCAGCCCCGACTGCTGTAGCGTCCCCCGCATTCCAGTACCCGGAATACCGGGTGTTTCACCCAACGGCTGGGCGTTCCTGGCATCACCCAACTGGCGCATCTTGCTGTTCATTGTCTTCTCTTTACGACGGCTGCTCCAGTAATATGCCTCATCCTTGGTACCCTTGGCCACGAGCACAATCACCTTCCCGGCATGACTGCGTCCCGTCCTGCCTTTTCGCTGTATGCTGCGAATCTCCGAGGGTACGGGTTCGTAGAACAGTACCAGATCGGTGGCAGGAATATCCAGCCCTTCCTCTGCTACTGAAGTGGCCACCAGGGCATTATATTCTCCGGACCTGAACTTATCCAGTATCTCCACCTGCTGTTTTTGGGTCAGGCCCGTATCCTTGTACTTGCTCGCCTGCCCCACGAACCTGACCGGGCGCACGTGGTCAATACCCTCCAGGTTCCGGGTCACCAGTTCTGACATATCCCTGTAATTGGTAAATATGATCACCCTGGAATCAGGGTTGTTACGCAGCTGCCCGGATACAATATCCTTAACGGTGTCAAGCTTTGGATGCGTAACATCCATTTCCTTTAGTGCGTACATGGCCTGGCGCATATGCACATCCGCCACCAGTCTGCGGGAAGCTTTACTGCCGGACTTTGAGCCCGCCTCATGCTCCAGCCGTTCGAAATATTTTGCAAGTGCTTCGGGTCCCTGGGTCTCAGTTATCTCGATGGCATGGCTTACTTTTAGTATCTCTGCCACCAGGGATATGGCCTTGAACACCCTCTGGTCCGGTCCACTTCTCAATCCGGACTGAAGCCTGGATTGGAGGTCCAAAAGTTCCCGTTTATTCAGATATTTCCTGTTCGGGTCAATAAAATCCAGTTTAGCCAGCTGTTTGACCCTGTCATCTAAAACTCGCTGCATAGAATCCTTCAACCCCTTAATTTCCACTGGAACATTGATATGCCGCCATTCAAGGTCACGGTAGTGGACATAGGGCTTTACATCAGGGTCATCATCGGTTCTTACCTGTACATTTGAAGTGGATAGGTTGCGGCAGACCTCCTCGATCTTCTCGCTGCTGGCACCCGGACTGGCTGTTATGCCCAGTACCAGCGGGTCCTTTGCCTGGGACTGGTATTTTTCGGCTATATAAACATAAGCATAGTTTCCAACTGACCTGTGTGCTTCGTCAAAGGTGATATGAATCACATCAGACAGGTCTATCCTGTGCGATAACAGGTCGTTCTCTATTACCTGGGGTGTGGAAACCACCACGCGGGCATCCTTCCAAAGCGCTATGCGCTTTGCGGGTGGTATGCTGCCTGTGGAAACTACTATCTCATCAGGCGGCAGGGTCATGAACTTCTTCAGGAATGAGGCATGCTGCTCCACCAGGGGCTTGGTGGGAGATAAAATTATGACTTTGCCGTTCATTGCCTGGAGCCTGTTGACTATAACGAACAGGGCCACTATGGTCTTACCAAGGCCCGTAGGCAGCACCACAAGTGTGGACTGCTTAAGTGCGGCTGCGGCCAGGTTGAGCTGGTACAGCCTCTGCTCGATAGCATTCGGTTTAATAAGCGGATGGGTGATAAAATCAGTTGTCTGCTTATCAGTATCCTGTTGGGGTAGGCG